>CAYMLC010000409.1:2812-3438 GCA_964390765.1 uncultured Nitrospirales bacterium | reverse complement strand
GACCAGCTCGACGTGGCCACCCAGCCGAGCGACATGAGCTTCAGCGTGCAGTGCGCGCAGCAGGGCGTCGAGTATTCGAGCAGTGGGCTGAACGGGTTGTTCGCACAACGGCAGAACCTGGTGCGGCTGTCGTTTCTCTTGATGGTGCGCGATATCCTGCGCTTCTACCGCCACGCACGCGGCGCGCTGCACGACGACGCACCGGACCGCACCTTGCAGGCTTTCGTGCGCGAGCACGGTTACGGCCACGCCTTTCGCGAGTGGTACCTCGTGCCGATGCTCGCCGCCATCTGGTCGGCCGACCCGCGCCGCGTCTTCGACTTTCCGGCCCAGCATTTTCTGCGCTTCTTCGAGAACCACGGCCTGCTCGATGGCTTCGGCAAGATTCAGTGGCGCACGATTCTCGGCGGGTCGCGCGAATACGTGCGGCGGCTGTGTGCGCCGCTCGGCGAGGGCCTGCGCCTGGGCACCCCGGTGCAGCAGGTGCAGCGCGACAACAACGGTGTGACCGTGTGCGCCGCCCATGGCGAACCCGAGCGCTACGACGCGGTGGTCTTCGCCATGCACAGCGACCAGGCCCTGCGCGTGCTGGGAGCCGACGTCGAGGTGCACAGGAACGACGCGCT
>CAYMLC010000409.1:0-2802 GCA_964390765.1 uncultured Nitrospirales bacterium | reverse complement strand
CCGTATCAGCGCAACGAAGCGGTTCTCCACACGGATACGCGCATCCTGCCGCGGGCGCGCCGGGCCTGGGCCAGTTGGAACTACTGTGTGCCGCGTGAGGCCGGCGGCCAGGCGATACTGACCTACAACATGAACCGGCTCCAGCAGCTGGATGCGCCACAACCGTTTCTGGTGACCTTGAACCAGACCGATGCCATCGCGCCGGAGACGGTGCTGGGGCGCTATGAATACGAGCACCCGGTGTACAGCGCGGGGGCGATTGAGGCGCAGCAGCGGCACGCAGAGGTCAGCGGGCACCACACGCGCACCCACTACTGCGGTGCCTACTGGGGCTATGGTTTTCACGAAGACGGCGTGCGCAGTGCCCTCACCGTGGCGCGCGCATTCGGGTTGGCGTTGTAGATGGAAAGCGCGGTCTATATCGGCAGCGTGCGGCACCGCCGCTTTGCCCCGCGCCCGCATGCGTTTCGCTATCGGCTGTTCATGCTCTACCTCGACCTGGGCGAGCTCGACCGCGTCTTCGCCGGTACCTGGCTGTGGTCGGCGCGGCGCTGGGCCCCCGCCCGCTTTTGCCGCGAAGACCACCTGGGCGACCCCGCGCAGCCGCTCGACACGGCGGTGCGCGACCTGGTGGCGCGCGAGACCGGCCTGCGCCCGGCGGGGCCGATTCGGCTGCTCACACATCTGCGCTACTTCGGCTACGCCATGAACCCGGTCAGCGTCTACTACTGCTACGACGCCGCGGGCGTGCACGTCGAGACGGTCGTGCTCGAGGTCAACAACACGCCCTGGGGCGAGCAGCACTGCTACGTGTTGCCGGCGCCCGACGCGGCGCACGCGGGCGCGCCCGCCTATGCGTGGGACAAGGCGTTTCACGTGTCGCCCTTCATGACGCTCGACCACCAGTACCGCGCGCGTATCGCGGCGCCGGCCCGGCGGCTGCTGCTGCACATCGAGAATTGGCAAGACGGCGCGCGCCTGTTCGACGCGACGCTGACCCTGCGCCGCCACGCGATAGGCCCGCGCCGGCTCGACCTGCTGCTGTTACGCCAACCCGCCATGACCGTGAAGGTGGTGGCGGCCATCTATTTCGAAGCCCTCCGCCTGTGGTGGAAGCGCACGCCCTACGTGCCCCACCCGAGCGAAGCCCGACGCAAAGAGGAGGCCGGTTCGGCATGAGCGAAGGCATGAGCGAAAGCATGAGCGAAAGCGTTATCTGTACGCCGCGCGCGGTGCGCCGCAGTTGCTGGGCGCGGCGGCTGGTCCTGCGTATGGCGCCGCTGCTGCAAGAGGGGCGGCTGACGATCGACGAGGGAATCGAGCGGCACACCTTCGAGGGCCGGCACGGCGATGGCGGACTCGATGTGACGCTCTACGTGCACGATGGCCGCTTCTACAATTCGCTGCTGTTCGGCGGCAACGTGGGTGTGGGGGAGAGCTACATGGCGGGGCACTGGTCGTGCGACGACCTCGTGGCGCTGGTGCGCCTGATTACGCGCAACGGCTCGCTGTTCGTGGGGCTCGACCAGGGTTGGATGGGCCTGTTGCGTCCCCTGAACCGCCTGCGCCACCTGCTCAATCACAACAGCCTGCGCAACGCGCGCCGCAACATCGCCGCGCACTATGACCTGGGCAACGACTTCTACCGCATGATGCTCGACGAGACGATGACCTATTCGAGCGCGTTGTTCCCCACGCGCGATACACCGCTGCAGGCGGCCAGTACCGCCAAGCTCGACCGCATGTGCCAGAAGCTGGCCCTGACGCCGCGCGACCACGTGCTCGAGATCGGGTCGGGCTGGGGCAGCTTCGCCCTGCACGCGGCCCAGCACTACGGCTGCCGCGTGACCACGACCACCATCTCGCCCGCGCAGTTCGAAGAGGTGAACCGGCGTGTGGCCGAGGCCGGTCTGGGCGAGCGCATTACCGTATTGCAGCAGGACTACCGCACGCTGCGCGGCACCTATGACAAGCTGGTGTCGATCGAGATGATCGAAGCTGTCGGCCACCAGTACTTCGATGCCTTCTTCCGCACGTGTGCGGCCCGGCTCAAGCCCGACGGCATGATGGGCCTGCAGGCCATTCTGGCGAGCGACCAGCTCTTCGACCGCTACAAGGACAAGCCCGACTTCATCAACCGCTACATTTTCCCCGGCGGCTGCCTGCCCTCGATGGGCGCGATTATGCAGTCGATTGGCCGGGCCACCGACCTGCGGGTACACCACCTCGAATCGCTGGCCGAGCACTACGCGCTGACCGTGATGCGCTGGCGCGAAAACTTTCACGCCAACCTGGACGCCGTGCGCGCGATGCGCTTCGACGAACGCTTCGTGCGCATGTGGGAGCTGTACCTGAGTTTTTGCGCCGGGGCCTTTGCCGAACGGCGCATCGGCGTGGCGCAGATTGTATTTGCCAAGCCCCGCAACCGGCAGGGCACCCCCGCGCTCGACGGCGTGCCCGCGCTGCCCCTCTAACGCAACCGCACCGAACGGAGACCACGACATGAGTCTGGGCGTTGAAATCGCGGAGCGTGGCTGGCTGCCCGACAGCTTGCTGGCCACGGCCATTCGCGCACGGCTGCGCGCGCGTGAACAGAGCCTGGCCGCGCACGGCGCCGAGGAAGAGCGCGCCTATCTGGCCACGGTGCCGGACAGCCCGATTGCGCTGCACACCGACAGCGCGAACGAGCAGCACTACGAGTTGCCGGCCACCTTCTTCGAGCACGTGCTGGGGCCGCACCTGAAGTACAGTTGCTGCTACTACACCAAGGGCGATGAAGACCTGGCCACGGCCGAGGCCGCC
>CAYMLC010000408.1:0-3469 GCA_964390765.1 uncultured Nitrospirales bacterium | reverse complement strand
GGTAAATGCGATCGAGGAAATAGTCGCGCAGGCGCTCGATGTCGTCATCGGACAAGGGCGTGAACGTGTCGAAGCGGCGCACGTTTTCGAGTTGATAGCGCTCGCGCAACTCTTCCCGGTAGAACTCGATAACCGCATGGCGCAGTTGGGTTTGATAGGCACTCATAGCGTACTCCTTCCGCGTGCGGCACCGCGCTTTGTTGAATAACCGGCCCCGGCGCTGCGTCCTCTATTGTACACTGCGCGGAAAGGACACCCGCACAATGAACCCGTTTTTTCGCTACCTGCCCGAATTCACAACGGCTGCCGGGCTGTGTGCCGCGGCGCTGCTGCTCTTGGGCTGTCCGATGCCGCTGGCGCCCAATGTCGCACTCGAGCGCGACGTGGTCTACGGTCAGGGCTATGTCCAGCAGCGCAACGATATTGTGTTGCGTGACTTGGTAATGGACGTCTACACGCCGACCGATGTTTCGCCGGGCGCCTTGCCCGCCGTGGTCATGATGCATGGCGGCGGCTTCGACGGCGGCCGCAAGGACAATGAGAACCTGGTGGCGCAGGCGAATATCCTGGCGAGCAGCGGCTATGTGGTCTTCAGCATTGCCTATCGCCTGGAGGAGGATGCGCCCCCGGCCCCGCCGCCGTTCGACAGTATCAGCATCGGGCGCGCGGTACATGCGGCCTATGTCGATGCGAAGACGGCGCTGCGCCATGTGCGCGCGAATGCGGCCACGTACGGCATTGACCCGCAGCGTATTGCGGCGCTGGGCGAGTCGGCCGGGGCTATCGCGATGATTGGTGCGGGCATCACCGAGAGCGAGCGTTTCCTGAGCGATGGCGAGGGTTTTCCCGTGCCGGAGGTGAACAACCCAACGGAAGACCCGCGTCCGCAGTTGGTGGTGAATTTGTGGGGTGGCGCGAGCTTCGTGTTTCAATCGTTCGACCCCACGGATCCGCCGATGCTGATTGTGCATGGTCAGCGCGACCTGACGGCCTTCGCCTCGATTCTGGATGCGCTGGCGATTATCGAGGCGTGCGAGGAGAACGGGATCCCGTTTACGGCGGAGTTGTTGCCCGGCCGCGGCCATGGCCCGTGGGATGCCACCATCGACGGCCAGGGGCTGGGCCTGTATGTGCGGGACTGGCTGGACTTGAAGCTGTAGTCCTGCGCTGCCGATGGCAGGGGGGCGGGACCGCCGTCGCCTCAGGGCATCCAGACCGTCACGGGCAGCTTGCGCACGCCCCACTCGAGGTCGTCGAAGAAGACGTCGAGACGTTCGCCCTGGATGGCGGAGCCGCGGTCTTCGACGCGGCCCATTCCGTAACCGGGTACGTCGATCACAGTGCCGAAGGGATAGCGGCTGGTGTCGGCGGCGATCGTACGGCCCTCTTCGGCGTAGACGCCGCTGGCGGTGCGGCCGACATCTTTGGCGCGGCCGGCGTGGGGGCCGCTGGCGATAATGGGCTTGAAGCGCCAGTTGCGCTTCCAGTTGCAGCATTTGCCGCAGTCGCAGTAGGCGGTGACCGTCATCACGCGCTGCACCGGCTTGGCGCCGCGCGGCGGCTCGACACCGGACGAGGCGCATCCGGCGCTGAGTGCGGCCAATGCGAGGGCGGCCACTACCACCTGTAGGCGTTTCTTCATACCTTTCTACTATATCATGAGTTCTCTCTTGACGATCATGCGCTTCTCATTCGTCGGCCGGATTCGGGCGCAGGGCGCCTTCGGCGATCCCCGCGGCCTGTTCGAGTAGGGGGCGGGCACGTTCGGGCAGCGGCTGGTCGATGGGTGTGCCCTGCTTGGCGCAGGCTTCTTCGAGTTCCTTCATGGCGCGTCTCAATCGTTCGCGGGCCTTGCCCGCCCGTTCGAGGGGGTCGGCCCGGCGTGTTGCGGTCGCTTCGGCGGGTGCGTCGAAGAGGTCGGCTTCGGCGCGGCGGGCCAGCAGCGCATGCACCAGCAGTTCTTCGAGGCGCAAGGCAATCAGTACATGCGTCTGCACGTGGTGCGCCGCGAACAGCGCCAACAGCCCATCGAGCAGCTGCTGCGCAAAGGCGGCTTCTTCCGGGTGCAGACGCAGATGGGGCGGCACGGCCAGCGGGGGGCCTGGGGCTTCGGGGGTCGGGTGCGCATCGGGCGGCAAGGCAGCGGCGGTTTCCGGTTGTGGCCGCACACGGCGGCGGTGAAAGTGGATTCACCTGTAGGGTGGGCCGGTTGCACTGGCATGCATGGGCGCAAGCACCGTGCTAGACTCAACTCGAGACAGGGGCGTACGCCACGCGCAGCGTCCGCCAATCGGGCAGGAGCCATGAAACAGTCCATCTGCGTCGTATCCGACTTGCACATGTTCTGCCGCCGCTCACACTGGGCCGAGCACCTGCCGGCTATCGAGCGCGCCGCGGCGGAATGTGATCGCTTTGTGTTCAATGGCGACACGTTCGACTTCAAGTGGAGCGAGTTGCAGACGGAAGAGGCGACGGTGCAGGCGGCGGTCAGCTTTCTGCGGAACTTTGCGGCGCGGCATCCCGATACCCAGATTCACGTGAACCTGGGCAATCACGACCATCACTATCAGTTCATGCGCGCGCTGGACACTTTGTGCGAGCACACGGCGAACCTGAACTGGCACCCGTATTACCTGCGCGTGGGCAATGCGGTTTTCCTGCATGGCGATGTGGCGATGTGGCGGATGACACAGCCCCAGCTCGAGCGTTACCGGTCACGTTGGCTGCACGAGCCGCGCCAGGGTGGCGTGAAGCGCAAGGTGTACGACGCGTTGTTCAATGCGCGCGCCCACGTTGCGGTATCGCACGTGGCGTTTCCCGGGCGGCTGACGGTGCGGCGGGTACACGACTACCTCGACGAGATCGGGCATGGCCCGGCGAGCGGGGTGAAGCAGGTGTACTTTGGCCACACCCATGTGCCCGTGCGCGGGCGCGAGTATCAGGGGGTGCGCTACCACAACGGTGGCGCGCCGATGCGCCACATGGACTTCACCGTATTGCGAGCCGACGTCTAGCCCGTGCCTGTCAAGCTACCGCAGCCGCCCCAGCCCCCCAAGATGCACCCGCTCACGCCGCGCCTGGTGGTGGCGTGCCTGGTCACACTGATTCTCGAGGTCGTGTATTTCGGCTTCATGTTGCGGGTGGTCTCGCCGACCAACGACGAGATCGTGCTGAGCATGGCGCAGTGGTGGATGCTGCTCGGCTGGTGTCCTTTGGTCGCGGGGGCCTCGGCCTATGCGTTGGGCCTGTGCACGTACCTGTGCGTGCGCGGCGGCGAGATCGAGCGCATCCTCGGCCCCTGCATCACCGCGGCCGCATTGCCCGGGCTCGTGCTGGCCCCGGCGATTCTGGCGCGCGTTTGGAGCGTGATGCCGGCGTAGCGGTAAGGGCCTTGCGCTTGCAGCCCGTGGCAAGACTCGAACGTGGCCTGCGAACGGCCTCGATGCCGCGACTCGTCGTTGCAAACCCT
>CAYMLC010000407.1:0-3492 GCA_964390765.1 uncultured Nitrospirales bacterium | reverse complement strand
GCGCGAGTCGGGCGCCATCGAGCAGGACGCCGACGTGGTCATGATGCTCTCGCGCCCCCCGGCGCATGAAGCCGTGGGAAACGAGAACATGATCAAGCTGAATGTGGCCAAGCAGCGCAACGGCCCCACGGGCATGGTGTCGCTGTTGTTCGAGAAGGACATCCAGCGCTTTCGCGACCTCGCCCACGGCCACGGCGCCGGCCACACCAATGCGCTGCCGCCGCCCGACGACTACGACCCCGAGTTCGATGCGCCGCCCCCACCGGACGGCGAAGGCGATATTCCATTCTGAGTTCGGTTCTGCCCGGGGCGCTTGTGTTCCCGGCGCCGCCGAAGGTGCGTTACACTACGCGCCAGGCCATACCAACCGCGGGAAGCACATTATGTACGCAGGCTCTTTCGTTGCACTCGTCACGCCGTTTCGCCCGGACTATGCGATCGACTGGGACGCCTACGGGCGGCTGGTCGATTTTCACCTCGACCAGGGCACCAACGGCCTCGTGCCGTGTGGCTGCACCGGCGAGGCCGCCACGCTCACGCACGAAGAACAGATGGACGCCATCCGCTTCGTGCACGAACGCGTGGCCGGGCGGGTGCCGGTCATCGCGGGCACCGGCTCGAACAACACCGCCGAGGCGATTCGCCTGACGAAGCACGCCGCTGAAATCGGGTGCGACGGCGCCCTGGTCATCACGCCGTACTACAACAAGCCCACGCCCGCCGGACAGGTGGCTCACTACACGCGCCTGGCCGACGAGTGCGGCATCAACATCATGCTGTACAACGTGCCCGGCCGCACCGGCACCAAGATGTCGGCGGCGACCATCGCCACGCTGGGCGAGCACCCCCGCATCGTATCGGTCAAGGAAGCCGCCAACGACCTCGACCTGGTGAGCGACCTGCGCGCCATCAGCGACATCAACATTATGAGCGGCGATGACAGTTTGACACTGCCCATGCTGGCGGTTGGCGCAAGCGGCGTGGTCAGCGTGACCGCCAATATCGCACCCGCGCTGATGAGCGGCATGTGTGCGGCGGCCAACGCCGGCGACTACGAGAAGGCGCGTGCCCTGCACTTCCAACTGCTGCCCCTGTTCCGCGCACTCTTCGTCGAGACCAACCCCATTCCGCTGAAGGCGGCCATGGCGCGCCTCGGCCTGTGCGAGAACGTGCTGCGCCTGCCGCTTACCCCGGCCCTGCCCGAGAGCCTGCCCGTCGTTGAAGCCGCCCTCGACGCCGCCGGACTCGCCGCCGTGGCGTAGGGACCCGCACCGCAGATTGGCACAGATAGCACGGCACAACGCTTAGAGACGTGCCAGCCAGGCGGCGCGTATCGCCGACAAGCTTCTGCTATCACTGCATCGGTGTACGGTGCGGCAACGATCCGCATCACGCCCCGCCCGGCAGCGCAACGTCTTCAAAATTGTCCATCACCCGGCCGGCGCGTAGTCCTTCGAGCATCGCGTATGCGCGGTCGACCGGCACCGCCACCTGCTCCTTCACGGCATAGCGCCGCCACGTGATCTTGCGCGCTTCCATTTCCTTCGCCCCCAGCACCCAGATGTTCGGCACCTTGCGCGTCACCGCATTGCGAATCTTCTTGTTGAAGCTTTCACTGCTGGTATCGATCTGCGCACGGAACAGGTTGTTCCGCAAGTGGGCCTCAATCTCGCGCGCGTACGGCAGCACGTCGTCGTTCACGGGAATCAACTGGACCTGCTGCGGCGCCAGCCAGGTCGGAAACGCGCCGCCGTAAAACTCGATCAGAAAACTGATCATGCGCTCGTGGGTCGATAGCGGCGCACGGTGAATGATAAACGGCGTCTTCTCCGTACCGCCGGCATCGACATATTTCAGGCCGAACCGCTCGGCCACCACGAAATCGAGCTGACACGTCGACACCGTCTCTTCGCGCCCCAACAGGTTCGACACCTGAATATCGAGTTTGGGCCCGTAGAACGCCGCCTCGCCCCGCTCCTCCTGGAAGTCGACGCCGAGGGTGGTCAAGACCTCGCGCACGATTGCCTCGGTGCGGTCCCATTCCTCGCGCGTGCCCAGAAACTTCTCGCTGCTGGCATCGCTCAGGCTCAGGCGCACGCGGAAATTCGGCATGCGCAGGTGCGAGTAATAGCGGTCGTACATGTTCACCACGCCGCGAAACTCGTTCTCCACCTGCTCCGGCGTGCAATAGATGTGCGCGTCGTTCATGCACATCGCCCGCACGCGCAACAGGCCCGCCAGCGAGCCGTGCTTCTCGTAGCGGTAGGTGTTGCCGTACTCCGCCAGGCGCAGTGGCAACTCGCGATAGCTGCGCGGGCGCGCGGCATAGACCTTGTGGTGGTGCGGACAATTCATCGGCCGCAGGTAATACGCGTCGTTGTCGTCCACCTGCATCGGTGGATACATGTCCTCCGCGTAATACGGCAAATGGCCCGAGCGCTCGAACAGGTCGCCCCGTGTTATCGCCGGCGTCGACACACGCTGATACCCCGCCTTGAACTCCTCCTCCCGCGCCCACGCCTCCAGTTCGTCGCGCACCACCGCACCGTTGGGCATCCACATCGGCAGGCCCACGCCCACCTCCTGGTCCATGAAGAACAGGTCCAGCTCTTCGCCCAGCTTGCGGTGGTCGCGCGCGCGCGCCAGTTCGCGCCGCTCCAGGTAGTCGCGCAGCTCCGCCTTGCTCTCGAACGCCAGGCCGTAGATGCGCGTAAGCATCGGGCGCTTCTCGTCGCCGCGCCAATAGCTGCCCGAGATGCGGTCGAGCTTGAAGCAGGCCTTCGGCACCTCGCCCGTGTGCGCGAGGTGTGGCCCCTCGCACATGTCGATGAACGGGCCGTTTACATAGAACGACAGCCCTTCGGCGCCCGCCTTTCCCGTCTCCACCAACTCCTGCGCATACTCTTTCTTGTAGTCCTGGTGCGTCTCGTCAAAGAAGGCCAGGCTCTCGTCCAGCCCCTTGTGGTGCCGCTCGAAGGCCTGCCGCTCCTTGATGATGCGGCGCATCCGATTCTCCACCTCCTCCAGGTCCGCCTCGCCCAGCGGCGCATCGCCAAAGTCGAAGTCGTAGTAGAAGCCGTTGTCGACCGGCGGGCCGAACGCCATCTTCGCGTGGGGCCGCAGCTCGAGCACCGCCTGCGCCATGATATGCGCCAGCGTATGCCGCAGCCGGTACAGCGGGGTCATCTTTTCGGGGGGCAGGGTGGCCGTTTCCATACGTATCGCGCTCGTGTCGGGTTGCGGGTTGGCGTACCGCGGCAGCGATTCACTGCCGCACGTGCCCCGTGCCATGCGCATGTGGGGCGCCCAGGGTTCTACAGGATAGCCGAGCGTGCGCCCGGCAGTCACGGGCGGGGCCGGCTACCGCGTGAGCGCCGGCTGCAGCGCCTCGCGCGCTTCGCGCACCCGCGCCAGGGCAGCGGCGGGTGTGTCGGCCAGCGCGGTCAGGTGTCCCATCTTGCGGCCGGGCCGCGCCTCGCCCTTGCCGTAGAG
>CAYMLC010000406.1:0-3531 GCA_964390765.1 uncultured Nitrospirales bacterium | reverse complement strand
GTATCGCCGCCAGCTTCACATCGGTCAGGTGCAGATAGGCGGCCGACGGGTGCGTGGTGAGGAAGAGGTCTTCGACGTCGAAGATGCCGTAGCCTTCGGCGGTGGCAATGGCGCCGGCCATGGCGACGGCGTGCGAGAGGATGCGCAGGCTGTCGCTGGGGCACGTCTCGGGCTGTGCCTGGCAGAAGGTGACCGTGTCGAATTCGGTGGGCAGGCGCCAGGTCTGCACCACGTGCAGGCCGGTCAGCGCGCCGAAGCGTTCGAGTACTTCATCCAGCAATTCGTGGTTGTTGCGCAGCGTCGCCAGGCGCTTGTGCTGCTTATTCGCAATCATGTCGAGAATAGCGAGCTTGCCCACATCGTGCACCAGCCCGGCGAGGAAGAACGCCTCGCCGCGCGGCTCGCTCAGCACGCGGGCGATTTCGGCGCTGCAATAGGCCGTAGCGATAGCGTGCCGGTACAGCCGGTTCATCAGTTGCTTGAGGTGCTGGTCGCCCGTCACGAAGAGGTTGGCGCTGGCGATGGCCTGCACCGTGTTGGCGATGGTGCGCATGCCGAGCCGCGCGCACGCGGCGCTCAGGTCGCGTATCTCGCTCAGGCCACCATAGACGGGGCTGTTGGCCAGGCGCATGATGCCCAGCGCGATGACCTGGTCTTCGCGGATGACCGCGGCGAGGTCGGCCATGGCTACGTCGGGGTCCGAAACCATTGCCAGCACGCGCTGCGAGATGTCCGGCAATACAGGCAGCCGCTCGATGGTCTCGGGCAGGGCCTGCAAGACCGCCTCGCCCAGCGAGCCCTCCTGCGCGACAAAGCGCACATCGCGCACGCCCTGCAGCCGGAAGGTGGTGGGCTCGCCATCTTCCCAGTTCAGGCCGTAGGGATTGAAGCAGTTTACGCAGCCCTGCACCACGGCGCCTTGCTCGGGTACGGCGGGGGTGCCTACGGACTGGTCGCAGTAGGGACAAACACTCATGGGTCGGGCAGCTCCAGGATACTATCCGGCGGCACGTGCGGACGACGCGGCTGCGCCACGCACAGGTTCTATTGGCACAGCGAGATAATCTGCTGTAGCGGACGCAGGGAAAAGGTGCGTGGTGTGTGCTTCAGCACTTCTTCGAACGTCGTGTGACCCTGCACCACCTTGGCAATGGCGTCTTCACGCATGCTCACCAGGCCGGTCGTCTCGACGCTGATGCGGCGGATTTCGTGTGCCATGCGCTTGCCAATGACGGCTTCCTTCACGGGCTCGTTCAGGATCAGCAATTCATACGAGCCCACGCGGCCCTTGTAGCCGGTGTACATGCAGTGCGAGCAGCCCCGACCCTTGAAGTATTCGTACTCGCGCACGGCGCGCACGTCCAGGCCCACGGCCTGCACCTCGCGCGAGGAGGGCACGTAGGGCGTGCGGCACTTCGGGCAGATGCGCCGCAAGAGGCGCTGCGCCACCACGCTGATGACGGTCGACGAAATGAGAAAGGTCTCGATGTCCATGTCCATGAGGCGCAGCAGACCGCCGATCGAGTCTTCGGTGTGAAACGTACTGTAGACCTTGTGCCCGGTCAGCGCCGCCTGAATGGCGACCTGTGCCGTGGTGTGGTCGCGAATCTCGCCCAGCACGATGATGTCCGGGTCCTGGCGCACAATCTCGCGCAGCGTCTCGCCAAAGCCGCGGCCCACTTTCTCATAGATCGAGCACTGGATGATGCCCTCGAGCATATACTCGACGGGGTCTTCGGCCGTGATGATCTTGCGCGTGACGTCGTTGGAGTAGGCAAGACTGCTGTAGAGCGTCGTGGTCTTTCCACTGCCCGTGGGCCCGGTGATGAGCACGACGCCGGTCGGCAGGTCGAGCACGTCCTGACGGAAGCGCAACAGCATGCCCGGGGTCATACCCAGGTCGGTCAGGTCGACCAGGCCCATCTCCTTGTTCAGCACGCGCAGCACCGCGCACTCGCCATAGACGGTGACGTACAGCGAGAGGCGCAGGTCGTACTCGCGCTCGCCGATGGCGAACATCAGGCGGCCGCCCTGGTGGCGCTGGTGTTCGGTGATGTTGGCCTGCGCCATAATCTTGATGCGCGAGATGATCTTCGCCAGCAGTTCGCTCGGCAGGTCCGTCTTGTAAACCAGCACCCCGTCGATGCGATAGCGCACGCGCACCTTGTCCGCCATCGGCTCGATGTGGATGTCACTCGCGCCTTCCTCGATGGCCTGGCGCAGCACCGTGTTCACCAACTCGACCACCGCCTCTTCCGCGGCACGCACCTCGCCATCGGCCGGACGCTGTCGAAAGCCGCGTAAGTCGGCCAGCGTTGCGCGGATGGTTTCGGCCGGCCCCAGCGCATAGCGAATTTCGCCGGTGATAAGTTCAGCTACCGCGCGCTCGGTTTCCTCATCGCCCAGCGCCGTCACCACCACCGTGGTCACGCCTTCCTCGTCGCAGCTGAACGGCAGAAAACAATTGTGCTCGAGGTAGTCCGGCGAGACCCCCTGCAAGACGGCGGGGTCGATCATGGTGAGCGAGGGCTCGATGTACGAGGCTCCCGATTGATGCGCGATGTTGCGCAGCAGCGTGCGCTCGTTGATGGCGCCCAACTCGATCAGCGCTTCGCCCAGACGCACGCCGCGCTCCTGTTGCAGCGTAAGCGCCATGTCCAGCGTCTCGTCGGTCACCAGCCCCTGCTCGACCAGCATCTCGCCCAGGCGCAGGTGTTTGCCGTGGCGCGTCACCGCTTCCTGTACGGCCTGGCGGGTGGCATAGCCCAGCTCGATCAGCACTTCGCCCAACTGCTTGGGGTCTTCGAGCGTGGCCTGCACACGCAGCGCGCGCTTCAACTGCTCATCGGTGATGAGCCCATCTTTGACCATCGCCTCGCCCATGGCGGTCCGGCGTGGGCCACTGGCGGCCTTCGTCTGCGCCAACTTCGCTTGCTCCCCTGGCGCCCCCCCCTTGCGCGGGTTCCGTCGACAGCTAATTGAACAATGCGGTGGTAAACGCCTCCGCATCGAAAGGCTGCAAATCGTCAATGCCTTCGCCCACCCCGACGAACTTGATGGGCAGCCCCAGCTCCTTCTGAATGGCCACCACGATGCCGCCCTTCGCCGTGCCATCGAGCTTGGTCAGCACCGCGCCCGTCACCCCGGTCGCTTCGGTAAATAGCCGCGCCTGCTGCAGCCCGTTCTGGCCCGTCGTCGCATCGAGCACCAGCAGCACTTCGTGTGGCGCGTCGGGCAGGCGCTTGTTCACCACACGCCGCACCTTCTGCAGCTCGTTCATCAGGTTGACCTTGGTGTGCAGCCGGCCGGCCGTGTCGATGAGCACATTGTCGACCCGGCGCGATTCGGCCGCGGCGATCGTGTCGTACGCCACGGCACCGGGGTCGGCGCCCTCGGCGTGACGCACAATCTCGACATTGGCGCGGTCGGCCCACGCGGCCAACTGGTCGATGGCCGCAGCGCGAAACGTATCCGAGGCCCCCAGCAAGACACGCCGCCGCCGCCGTGGACGACGCAGGTGTGCTCGACTCC
>CAYMLC010000405.1:0-3533 GCA_964390765.1 uncultured Nitrospirales bacterium | reverse complement strand
ACCACATCGCCTGTGGTGCACCGTCACGATAGGCCGTGGCGCGCAGGTAGCCGCCGCCGAAATAGCTGTGGCCTTCGAGTGGCACGCGATAGCGCGCGTGCACGCGCGGCCGGTCGTCTTCCGCGACTGCGATCACCTGATACTGCTCGAGAAACTCATCGTAGGCCCACGCCCGCCCCTTCTCGCGCACGTTGAGCGCCACCACGGCGCCGTGTGCGCCGGGAGCATCCTCCAGCACGCGCCAGGCGAAACCCGGGTCGTCTTCCGTTGTGTAACGGTGCGGGCGTTGCCAGCCCGTGAAGCCCTCGGCAAAGCCGCTGTTCACAACCGTGGGCGTCGCGGGCAATGCGCCAACCGGCGTGAGCGCACGTGGATCGCTTGCGGCCTCGTAGGAGCGAAAGCTGCCAGGATAGGTGAAGCGCGCATCGCTACCGATCTTGCGCCCGATGAAGGTGGCGTCTTCTCCATCGATATCGACTTGCAGGTAGAAGCCGCCGCGCGCGGGCCCGCCGCCTCCCTGAAAGGCTGCGTACTCTTCCCCGAAGTTGCGCGGGCTGACGGGCGAAGGGGCCACCAGAAAGTTGGTGTCGCGCCAGGTCCAGGAACTCTTCACGCTCGATTGAATGCCCGCGTGCACGTGACCCGAGATGACGTAGCGCACATTGCCGTGGCGGGTTGCGGCGTCGATGATCGTGCGGCGCAGGTCCATCGAAAGCGTGTAGTACTCGGCCTGCGACAGGCCCACGGGCAAGAGGTGATAGTGCACAAAGAGCATGGTAGGCTGCCCGGCGTTGGCGGCCAGGTCGGCTTCGAGCCACGCCAGCATGGCCGCCTCGGACTCGGGTGTCGGCAGGTGCTCTTTGCCGGGGACGACGGTGAAGTGCCATGCGCCTGCGTCGAAGCTGTACCACAGTGCGCGCGGCGCGCCCAGCGCGGCCTGCATGTCCTGAAAGTCTTGGCCGGGGTGCCGCCCATCGTGGTTGCCATGCACCAGCAAGACGGGATGCGCGTGGTGCTGTGCCACGTCGACGAAAGCGTCGAAATAGGCGGGCCGCGCGAAGGCCACCATATCGCCGTTGTAGATCGTAAACGCGGGTTCCAGCGCGTTGGCCTCGTCCACGAAATCGGCGAGCAACTGATACAGCAGCCGCTCATTGCCCGCCTTGCTGTCCCTGGGCCCCATCTGTGGATCGGCGTTGATGAGAAAGGTGAAGCGCGCACCCGCTTCGTCGAGTTCGGGAAAGGCTTCATTCACCCGTTGGGCCCCGGCCATCCAGGCCAGGCAGCACAGCAGTGGCAGCAGCAAGCGGATGGGAGCGGTCATGCCCGGCTGGCCTTTCGCGGGGGCACGTTCTCGAGTGTGGCGATATAGCGGTTCAACACGCGCAGGTGTCGCTGTGTGAACGTGTGGAACTTGTCGCGGTCGGCCTGCGTGCTTTCGGGAAAGGGGAGTGCCGCGAGCGCGGCTTCGAGGTGCGGCGTGCGGTGTACGGTATTGCCGTAGCAACCCAGCTCCGGCGCGCCCATGTCGTCGCACAGCATGCAGATGACATTGCGGGGCGCTGTGCCGCCTGTCTGGGCGCCCGCCAAGAGGGGCCATGCGGCCGCGGCGCCCGCGCCCAGCAGACTCCGCGAAAGAAACGTGCGCCGGTTGATCACGACTGGTGTTTCCTCTTGGCCGCGCTATTGCGCGGGGCCACGTTGCAGCAGAATGAAATCGGCAAAGGCACGGAAGGCGCCGTGGCCGCCGCGTTCGTTGGCCGTGAAATGGCACACTGCCCGCACCTCGGGAATCGCATCGGCCGGGCATCCCGCGAGGCCCACGCGCTTGAGCACTTCCAGGTCGCCGATATCATCGCCGAAGAATGCTACGTCTTCCCACGCCAGTCCGCGCCGCGCCAGAATGTTTTCCATGACCGCTACTTTGTCGAGCGCTGCCTGATGCAATTCGTCGGCCTTCAGCTTGTGTGCACGCCGCACGTTCATGGCGCGGTCTTCACGCGTGACGATGCCGGTCAGCAGGCCGGCCTCGCGCAGGAGGGCAAACCCCATGCCGTCGCGCGTGTTGTACTTCTTCAACTCGTCGCCTTCTTCCGCGTAGTAGATGCCGGAATCCGTGAGTGAGCCGTCGACGTCAGTCGCAATCAGCTTGAGCCGCTGTATGCGGTTGGCCATGGCGCCGCTGTCCTGCACGAGGCGCTGGCGCAGCAGCTGCTCCATGATTGTCCAGTCTACGCTGTCGTCCAGTTCGTAGTAGGTTTCCTTCGGCATTTCCACGACGCCGATGCGCCCGCTCAACCGGCACTGGCTGCTGAGTAATTGGGTGCGCGAGGTGATGTAGAAGGCGCCGTTCTCGACCAGAAAGCCGTCGAACTCCTGGCGGCGCGGGCGCTGCGCGGGGTCGTAGTTTTCGGGATGGGCTTGGTCACCCGCTTCGATGCGCCAGCGAAAGCGCTCTTGCCGCACGACCGACAACACACTGTCGTAGTGGCCGCGCTCCATGGCGGCCCAGCCCTGGTCGAGGTCCGTGGTGGCAAGCAGGGGAGAGGTGGCCTGGAGGAGCGCGACGTGGGTGAAGTCGACGCGCGCGGCGAAGTCGAGCAGCACGGATTCTGTCGATGCGTGGTCGGTCGCCGTTTCGGGTGCACGGCCGATGACCTGCACCTTGTCGAGCCCGAGGCTGCGCACCGTTTCGGCGATGGCATCGTCCTCGGTTGCGACGTAGACCGCGTCGAGCGCGGCGCAGTCGTTGGCCGCTCTGCACACCCAGTAAATCAGCGGACGCCCACAGAAGAGGCGGATGTTTTTTTGCGGGATAGCCTTGCTTCCGCCCCTTGCCGGCACCAGCGCAACCCGGCTCATCGGGCGCGGTCCCACTTCAGCTTGGCGCGTTGCGCTTCTTCGATGGGCAGGATGTCGGCGGGGCGGCGGCGCAGCGCCTTGTGCGCCGCGGCCAGGTCGCGTTGCAGGCGGCGCAGGCCGTCGGGCTCGAGCGAGGCGGCGTGGTCGGTACCGCGCTGGGTGCGGTCGAGCGTGAAGTGGCGCTCGATAAAGGTTGCGCCCAGGGCGAAGGCGGCCACATCGATGGCGATGCCGCGGTGGTGGCCGGAAAAGCCGATGGCCTTTACCGCCGTGCCGTAGGTGTGTTGCAGGTGCGCGATCTCGAGCAGGCACGCGTCTTCAAAGTCGATGGGATAGCCGGAGGTACAGTGATACAGGACCACGTCCTGTGCGCGGCCGCGCCGGCGATAATCTTCGACAATGGCGTCGACCTCGGCGGGCGTGGTCATGCCGAGCGACACATGTATCTCGCCGCCGAAGGCATCGCAAAGCGTGGCCGCCAGTTCCGCCCACGTGTTGCACGCCGAGGGAATCTTGATGAAGGGCGGCTGCAGTGCGGCGATTTCGCGCGCCGAGGTCAGGTCCCACACCGACGCGGAATAGGCGACACCCAGTTCGCCGCAGTAGGCCTGCAAGGCGCGGTGCTGCTCGAGCGTGAGTTCCAGGTGCTCGCGGTGTGCGCCGTAGCTGTC
>CAYMLC010000404.1:1327-3579 GCA_964390765.1 uncultured Nitrospirales bacterium | reverse complement strand
GGCCTGTGAGGCAACGGTTACGCGCTGGCCGCGGGCGCACGCTGCGCCACGTAGTCGCCCAGGCCATGGTCGAGCAGGGCGCGCCGCAGCGTCTCGCTCAGGGTGCCGGCCTTCTTCAGGTCGCCCGCGCAATTGTGGCGGCCACTGTCGAGGCCAATCGTGGTGATGGTCGGAATATGGTCGTGCATCTCGGCCTGAACGCGGTCCGGTAACGCGCGCCGGCCATAGAAGATGACCGCGGGCGGCGGTACCGGCTGGCTGCCGAGATAGGCGGCCGTCACGTCGGGCACATGTTCTTCGCCCAGCACGCGCACCACCTTGCGCCAGACATAGGACGCACCCAGGCAGACCATCACCAGTTCGAAGTAGGCGGCGGGGTCGCGCAGCAGCTTGCGCCAGTCGAGAAAGACGCGCCGCCGCGTGGCGGGGTCGAGGTAGACCTGCTGTGGAAAGGCGGGCGAGAACGTCACTATCTGGTGTACGGGCAAAATGCTGCTGCAGTAGAACGCGCCCGCGCCGCCGACCGAGGCGCCCACCGCAATGTGGTAGCGCGACCCCAGCTTGCGCAGCTCGTCGTTGAGCAGATTGCAGTAGAAGTCCAGTCCGTTCGCGGCCCCATCGGGACCGAGGAAATAGCAGGCGCGCTGGGTGTCGCGCACGAAGATGTGATTGGCTGCGATACCCGTCTCGTTCAGCACCTTGCGGAATTCGAATTTGGGCATACCCGCCCACAATACCGCCATGCCCGCAAAACTGATGATCGTGACATCCGCCCCGTTGTCTTCGACCTCGACAAAGTTCGCGCGGTCGAATGCACCGGTGACGGGGTCACGAAAATCAAAGTGTCCCTCGCGCGCCATATCCTTGGCCAGGCCGGGCATAACGATACGCGTCAGCAGCTTGGCCGTGGCATTGAGCAGGCGGGCGAGAAGACCGTGTGGCTTGCGTTGCATAGCGGGTCCGCCTTGCTGAGTGGGTGCTAGTTTACCCCGATGCTTGTTGTCACGCCAAGTGGCCCGGCGCACCAAGTGGCCCGGCGCACCAAGGGACCCGGCGCACCAAGTGGCCCGGCGCGCGCTAACCCAGCCCGGGAATCGCGATGGGCTGCAACAGGAAGCGGAGCAGAGTGAAGGTCACGCCCGCCACCGCCAACCAGAAGAACGGCCTGACCAGGCGATCCGGCCCGAGCATCCAGCCGTAGGCCTCGTGGTGATAGCGCAGCCAGCGGATCAGCGGTGGCAGCTCCTCGCGCGGGGGCAGGTGGCCAGCGCCCGCGGCGGCGATACCCGCGGCCACCCGTTCGTCTTCACCGCGGTGCGCCGCTTCCGCTGCGCGCAGCGTAAGGTACGGCGTGCGGCCGGTGCGCGCCCCCTCGTCGCGCAGCACACTTACGTTCCAGGTCAGCCACAGCCGCATCAGGTTATAGAGCAACAGCAGCAGCGCGGTGGCCGCGAACAGGTAATCGCGGTCGAAACCCAGCAGAATGTAGTAGAGCGGGCGCGTGGTGCTCGGATGGCCCCCGGGCTCGAGACGCGCCCGCAGCTCGGCACTGAACTGCTGCAGCTGCCCCAACTCCGCTTCGGCCGCGCCGGCGAAGGTGGTCTCGATATCCTGCAGCGCCGCCGTGGCGACCTGGCGGCCCGCCTCCAGTGCCACGAGTCCGTTGACGCGCGAAATGGCCGGCAGAAACGCCACCAGCAACAGCAGCAGATGCGCGCCCAGCCGCGCCACCGTATAGCGCCGGCGCAGGTGTTGCCAGGCTTCGGGCCGCGTGGCGCTCAGGCGTGTGTCCGCGATGCGGTTGTGGTCGAAGGCCAGGTGGCTGCAATCGATGAACTCGGCGTTTTCAAAGCGTGCCCGGGTCAGCCGGGCGCCGGCGAAAGAACAATCGTGAAACTGGGCGCCGCGTGCGTCGCTGTCGGCGAGGTCGGTGGCTTCGAAGCGCGTGCGAAACGAATGGGTATCGGCCAGCCGCGCCTGGCGAAAGGCACAGCGCTTCACCTCGCACCGGTCGAGGTGTACCGCGGTCAGGTTGCCCGCGCTGAAATCGACGCCTTCGAGCCAGACCTCTTCAAAGCGCACATGGCTCAAGTCGGCACCGGCCATACTGGTCCAGTACCAGCGGCCGTTCTTGATGTGCGCATGGCGCAAACACGCACCGGACAGGTTGGCGTGCAGCGCCTCGACCACTTCGAGGAAGGCATCGTCGAGCGTGGCGTTGGTCAGGTCGGCATGGTGCAGCTTGGCCCCCA
>CAYMLC010000404.1:0-1317 GCA_964390765.1 uncultured Nitrospirales bacterium | reverse complement strand
ATGCGGGCCCCACTCAGGTCTGCGCCCGTCATGGTGCAGCCGGTGAGGTCGGCAAAGAAAAGCCGTGACTTCGACAGCTTCGCCCCGTCGAGTCGGGCGTTGGTCAGGTTGGCGTAGTCGAGGTGCGTGCCGAACAGGGTGGCTTCGCGCAGGTCGGCCCCGGTCAGGTCAGCTTCGATGAGCTGGAAGGCGCTCAGGTCCAGGCCCCGTAAATCGGCGTCCGAGAGGTCGGGCTTGGTGCGCGGCGCCTCTTCTTCGTACCACGCGTTCCACGCCGCCACCCCTTCGCCCAACTTTGCCAGGTGCTCGGCATTGGCCATGTGGTCCCTCCTCCGCAGCGGCGCAGCCTAACACGATGTGCGGGCGGCGGGCTAAACGCGGGCAGGCAGCCAGGCGGCCGCGGCGCGCACCACGCGGGCGGGCGCAATGCCGGTCATGCAGCGATGGTCGGTGGCGCAGTGCGGGCGCTGGCACGGGCCACAGTCCACGTCGATACGCACCACCTCGCCGCGCTCCCACGGACTGGCGGTGTAGCGTGGCGAGGTGGGCCCCATCACACAGATGACGGGCACCCCGAAGGCCACGGCCAGGTGGCGTGGACCGGTGTCGTTGCCCACCATCACGTCCAGCAATGAAACGGCCGCCTTCAGCTGCGCGACACTGGGCGGGCCCGGCAGGCGCAGCAGGGGCGTGCGCGCGTGGGTGGCCACGGCCTCGGCCACGGTGGTCTCTTCGGGTCCGTGCAGGAGGAGCACCCGGGCGCCATGGTCCGCCGCCAGCGCATCGGACACAGCGGCAAAGCGTTCGGGCGGCCATTGCTTACTGGGACCAAAGGCGGCGCCGGGCACCAGGCCCACCAACGGCCCGGGCCCATCGAGCGCCGCCTGCACGCGGTCCACCGCGGTCGGGTCGACGGCCAACTCGAGGCCACGCTCGTCGGGCCGGCCGCCCGCCACCTCGGCCACGCGCAGGAACTCGAGGGCGGTATAGCGCGGTACGCGCCGCCCCTGCTCGCGGTGGCGCGGCACGGCATCGGTCAGCAGCAGGCCGCGGCCATTGGCCGCCAATCCCACGCGCCGGGGCGCACCGGTCCACCGCGCGAGCAGCGCCGTGCGGAACGAGTGCGACAAGACCACGGCGCCGTCGCGCGCATGGGGCGCCAGTTCGCGGGCGAGGCTCTCGGAGAGGGCGAAGCCGGCGGAGACCTTCCAGTATTCATCCGGCACGAACGCGCGGATTTCGCGTTCGCGCTCGACGACGAGCCGGACGGCGACCGACTGCACGCGGCCGGCGGACAGCCCGCGGGCGACCTTCTTC
>CAYMLC010000403.1:0-3582 GCA_964390765.1 uncultured Nitrospirales bacterium | reverse complement strand
GTTTGTTAGCCTCTCGCGCGTGTACCCATGCATACGCGCGACTCACACAGGAGGTAAGACCCATGCGCTACGTGACGATTCTGACCCTGGCCTGCCTGCTGCCTTTCGTAGCCGCGGCTCAGAGTGAAGCCAAAGAAGACGCTGCCCCTGCCGAGGCCACCCAGGGCACGGGCGTTGTCTTCGAACCGGTGCCGGGCGAAGACCAGTTGCAGGTCTTCATCGATGGCGCGCACGTCACCACCTACCACTATGGCGAGCAATGGAAGAAGCCATTCCTGTGGCCGCTCAATGCGCCCGGCGGCGTGGGGGTGACCCGCGACTGGCCGATGGATGAGGACACCGACATTCCCAAGTTCGCCACCGACCACGTGCATCACAAGTCGTTCTGGTCGGCCTATGGCGATGTGAACGATTCAGACCTCTGGGGCGAAGGCATGACCAGTGGCAAGCAGGCCGTCGACAGTGTGGAGTGGGAAAGCACGGGCGAGACCGGCAGCATCACTTCCGTGAACACGTGGCGCAATGCGCTCGGTGCGCCCATTGTCGAAGAACGGCGTGTATACACCTTCCACGCCGAGCCGGGCCCCAAGGGCACGCTCTTCGATGTGCAGGTGACCTTCGACGCGAAGCACGGCGAGGTGCAGTTCGAAGACACGAAAGAGGGTGGTATCGCGTCTGTGCGCATGGGCTACCGGCTGAGCTACCGGTACGGCACCATCACCAACGCGCGGGGCGACGTGGGCGAGAAGGAGGCCTGGGGCCGTCCTGCCGCGTGGTGTGACTACAGCGCCGAGCTGGACGAGGTGGGCTGGCGCGGCCTGACCATCATGGACCACCCCGACAACCTGCGCCACCCCACGTCGTGGCACGTGCGTACCTACGGCCTGATGGGCGCCAATCCCTTCGGTTACAGCTACTTCAGCGAAGATGAAGATAACGAAGGGCTGGTGCCGGACAATGGCGACTACACCCTGCCCGAGGGCGAGGAGCTGATCTTCAACTATCGCATCTACGTGCACGAAGGCGACGTCGAAACGGCGCAGGTCGCCGAGGTGTACGACGCCTGGGCAGGCGAGGCGAAGTAGCCCTGCGCCGCTGACATGGTTCCGGTCCGCCGGCGAATGCAGCCTAGGTGTTTAAGCTGCAACGCGATACAAGGAGCAGCACGATGTACATCGTGAAATGTGCCGTAGCCATGCTGGCCCTGCTGGGAAGTGTCACTGCTTTCGCGCAGAGCGCGCCCAAGGAGGAGACAATGACCACCCTGCAAGATGCGTTGGACGCGCGTAAGAAGGAGTTCGACGCCGTGGCGAGCGACGCCAAGAAAGCGACCTACAACGACGGCATCCAGCAGATTGTGGATTCCGGCATGCTGGACGATGCGGTCAATGTGGGCGACAAGGCGCCGGGCTTTACGCTGCCCAATGCAACCGGCGAGGACGTCTCGCTCGCTTCGCTGCTGGCCGAAGGTCCCGTCGTGCTCACGTGGTATCGCGGCGGCTGGTGCCCCTACTGCAATCTGACGCTGCGTGCGTATCAGCAGGCCCTGCCCGCGTTGCAGGCCGCCGGCGCTACCTTCGTCGCCATCTCGCCCGAGACGCCGAACAACAGCCTCGACACCAAGGAGAAGAACGAACTCGCCTTCGAAGTCTTGAGCGACGTGGGCAATGAAGTGGCTGAGCAGTACGACCTCGACTTTACGCTTCCGCAGGACCTGCGCATCCTCTACGACGAGAACTTCAGCCTGCCCGAGTTCAATGGCGACAACAGCTATACCCTGCCGCTGTCGGCCACGTACGTCATCGCGCCGGACGGCACGGTCACCTATGCCTTCCTCGACGCCGACTACCGCAAACGCGCCGAGCCCGCGAAAGTGGTCGAAGCCGTGCAGGCTATTAACACGGAGGAAATGGCCGATAAGCGTGCCGGCTCCGGCAGCTACTAGCGCGCCGGGGCGCTCGAACCCGTTACTGGTCCACTATTTAGCGACATCGTTCCAAATTGGTTCGATGTCGCTTTTTGTTTACAACTTGACACAGCAACCGATTTCGTATTAAGCGTGTCCCGTCGCAAGACCTTGCCTTTGCCGAAGACGCCCAATCGGGGGCGATCAGGATGCAACCGGGTAAGGCGGAAAGGAGGTGGTCCATCGATGCAGAATCCGGGTCAACCCGGCGCTGGGAGTCGGCAGCTGGCCGGCCGCGCCACTCTGGAGAACGCGATGGACCCGTCCATGAAAGGGACGGGTCAGTTGGAGGTTCGCCGGAGGTAACGTACCGGCCAGCAACCACTTGCAGCGGAGAGCTGCAGGGCCCGTCCTGAGAGACGGCTACCTTGTAAGCGAGCGGTTCGGTTTCTTCCAACCGCATTTGTCGAAGCGCCCGGGCGTCCGCTCGGGCGCTTCCTTTTTTGGCAACCCGCCGGCAGGTTTCCTCTGCTATCGTGGTCGCCGCGCCAGAGACCTCAACTTCGCGGGGGACCTCCCATGCTCGCCACGCTGATCGCGCTTGCCTGTACCTGGGCCGATGCCGTGCCACCGGTGGAGGAACCCACCGTGGTGCACTGGGCCGTTTACCACAGCGAGATCCGCGCGCCGGAAGGTGTGCCGCCATCCGGCGAATTCGATGGCACGGGTGTTCGCCGGGGGGCACCGCGCTTTCACGGTCAGCCGGTGCAAGGCTTCAGCGGGGTGCAGACAGCACGGGGTGCAGATTGGTATCGGGTACTCAGCGACAACGGTTTCGGCACGCAATCGAACAGCCCCGACTACTTGCTGGGGCTCTATACTTTCGAGGATACCCGTCGTGCGCCCGTAATGGTGGTGCATGATCACCTGCTGCTGTCCGACCCGGGGCGGCAGATGCCCTGGCGTATCGCACGCGAGTATGCCGCAGACCGGCGCCTCACCGGGGCCGACTTCGACTTGGAGTCGTTTGTCGAATTGGCTGACGGTTCCTTCTGGGTGGGCGATGAGTTTGGCCCGTTCTTGCTGCACTTCAACGCGCAGGGCGAATTGCTGGCGCCACCGGTCGAGATTCCGCTCGCGCTCGATGGCGCCGCGCTGCTGCGTTCCCCCCAGCATCCGGCGCTGCTGGCGCGGCCGGTCGGCCCGGGCGAGGCCTCGCCCGCGAACGTGGTGCAGTCGGGCGGATTCGAAGGGATGGCCGCACCGCCGGACCAGTCGAAGCTGCACGCCCTGCTCGAGAAACCCTTGCCCGCGGATGAAGGCCGGCGCTTGCGCCTGTACTCTTTCGACCTCGCGGCCGGTGCGTTCACCGATATCCGCTACTACCCGCTCGACGAGGCCGCCACCGCCATCGGCGATATGGCGACCATCAACGAACACGAGTACCTGGTGATTGAGCGCGACAACGGCCACGGACCCGAAGCGGCGTTCAAGAAGATTATGCACATCGATCTGCGCGAGGTGGATGTGGACGGCACACTCGTGAAGACCGAAGTGGCCGACCTGATGAACCTGGCGGTAGACGACGCCGTGGCAGACGTGGCACCGGTCTTCAGAAACGCTGCCGGTACGTCACGATTCAGGTTTCCCTACTTCACCATCGAGGGTTTGGCAGT
>CAYMLC010000402.1:2754-3613 GCA_964390765.1 uncultured Nitrospirales bacterium | reverse complement strand
GTCATGGAACAGGGCAAACAGCGTGACAATCTCGGGGTCGGCACCCGTCTCCCGCGCGATGTACAAGCCATTGCGCTCGACCCGCGCCCAATGCTGCGGCCCGTGAATACCGTCTATCGCGACACCCGTGTCGCGGATGACGTGCTGCCAGAGTTCCAGATGCGTCGCGTTCGCGTGCACGTGCATGTCCGTGTCCATGTCTATGTCCAAGTCTGCGGTCAGGCCCTGCCAGCCGCGGCACGCGCTATACCGGTGCGCGTGCAGCGTCTCGTGCCCTTCGGCAGCGCTGCCGCATGGGGCGATTGGGCATCGGAAGTGGTGGGCCCTGCAGGACTTGAACCTGCGACCAAGTGATTATGAGTCACCTGCTCTAACCAACTGAGCTAAGGGCCCATGGTGGGCTGTGGCGGTGCGTGAAGTCCGAAGATATAGGGTAGCAGGTTCGTGCGGCGCGGACTAGCCGCGCGTGCCAGGAATCGAACGCGGGCGACGCGCGGCGTTGCGGGTCAGGGTGCGGTCCATTCTTCGAGACCGAAGAAGAGGTCGAGGCCGGGCTTGGCGAATTTGGCCTGGCCCACGCGGCCGTCGAGGTATTGGTAGCGCCAGTACTCGACGAACTCGCCGTATTCGATTTCGGTGGGCGTGCCGAGGATATCGAGCACCTGGCTCTTGGTCATGTCGTGCTCGAGGTTGTTCCAGCGGCCCTGCACGGCGTCGGCGTCTACGCCGTAGGCGGCGTCTTCTCCCGTGACGATGGCGCCGGTCTGACAGCCGGCCAGGCCGAGGCCCGCGAGCACAAGAATCAGCAGGGAGGTGGTGGTGCGCATTCAGGCTTCCTTTGTGGGCGCTGGCGGGGCCT
>CAYMLC010000402.1:0-2744 GCA_964390765.1 uncultured Nitrospirales bacterium | reverse complement strand
GGGCCTGGGGGCTGCCGGCGGGTTGCCGCGCCACGAGGGCGCGCAGTTCTTCCTGGTCGTGTACGACGTGGTGCGGCTTGCCGGTGCGCAGGGTTTCTACGGGGTGCCAGCCCCAGCCCACGGCCACGGCGATGGCCCCGGCCTTTCGCGCCTCGAGCATGTCGCCTTTGGTATCGCCGATGTACAGGCCCTGGGCATTGGGGTATTGCTTCATGACGGCGCGGATCTTTTTGACCTTGCTGTGTTCCTGTTCCGAGCCCATGACCCCGCGCACGTTGGTGATGCGGTACTGTGCGAGAAAGCCCTCGACGGCGGCGGTGCTGTTCGAGGTGATGACGTAGGTGGGGTGCTGGTCGGCCACGCGGGACAGCAATTCGGGCATGCCGGGAAAGGGCAGGATGCGCTGGTTGGCGGCTTCGATACGCGGGGCGAAGCTGTCGGCCAGTTGGCGCAGGCGCCACAGGGGAAAGCCACGCCGGATGAGGGCGGCGATGGCGTTGCCCTCGAACAGCCGCAGCAGCTCTTCTTTCGAGTTGAGCTTGTGGTAGCCGAGTTCGCGGCAGGCGCGGCTGAACTCTTCGAAGAACACATCGAGCGAGTCGGAGATGACTCCGTCGTAATCGAACATCAGGACTGTGCGGGCCACGTGACCTCCGCTTGGGCGTTGGCCCTAAGCCTACGGCATGGCGTGGGCATTGTCTAGCTGGGGCCCGGGCAGCCGGGTGGCGGGCCAGCTTGTGTGCCGCGGCCACGGTTGCATATGCTCGCGGGCGCGAATACCGAAGAGGACACGCAAGCTATGGCGAAATCTATCTTCCCGGCGCTGGCGCTGTTGTGCCTGCTGGCCGGTGCGGCCGAGGCGCAGTGGGTCTGGACCCCGCAGACGGGCCGCTGGATCAACGTGGGCGACTTGCCAAAGGAGACGCCGGAGTTGCAGGTCGAGCACGCGCGCACGCTGATGCTCGAGGGCGACTACCGTGCGGCCTGGCGCGAGACGAACAAGTTCACGCGCTATTACGGCGACAGCGAGTATGCGGCGGAGAATCAGTTTCTGCGCGGCGAGATTCGTCTGGCGCAGGGACGCCTGCTCGATGCGGCCGAGCAGTTTCAGCAGGTGGTGGCGGCCTACCCCGAGAGTCCGCTATTCGACGACGTGATCGAGAAGCAGTACGCGATCGGCGACCAGTTGTACGAGGAGGGGCTGGAGCGAATGGACCGGCGCTGGGTCTTCTTCCGCGAGCGCCCGCTGCGGCGCGCGGCCGACGTGTATACGATGGTGATTGACAACGAGCCGTTCACCACGCGTGCGGCCGAGGCGCAGTACAAGGTGGGCCTGACGCAGTACACGCGCGAGAATTACATGGAGGCGGCATTCGAGTACCGCCGCGTAATCGAGGATTACGGCACCTCGGACTGGGTGGACGAGGCCAGCTATGGGCTGGCGCAGTGCTACTACGAGATGAGCTATCCGCCGGATTACGACCAGAGCCCGAGCGCGCTGGCCATTATGGCGATCAACGATTTCGAAGACCGCTACCCCGCCGACGAGCGCAATGCCGGCCTGGCCGACAAGCGCGAGGAGATGCGCGCGCGCATCGCGCAGCAGCGCCTGCAGACAGCGCAGTATTACGAGCGCCGCCGCGAGTTTGAATCGGCCAAGCTCAGCTACGAAGTGGTGGTCGGGGAATGGCCGGGCACGCCCGCGGCCGAGGTGGCCCAGGCGTGGCTGGACGAGCACGAGCACATCGTGGCGAGTCCGTTCCGCTATCAGGATGTGGCCGCGCGGTGACACGTACGCTCGGGGGCGTCTGCGCGCTGCTGCTGCTGGCGTGTGCCGGCTGCGGCTATAGCACGCAGAGCACGCTCGACCCAGCCTACCAGACCATCTCGGTCGAGGCCTTCGACAACCGAAGCCGGGAGTACGGGCTCGAGGCGCCACTGACCCATGCGGTGGTGCGCAAATTCCTCACCGATGGGCGCCTGCGCGTGGTGCCCGCGGCCGAGGCGGACCTGCTGCTGCAGGGGCGCATTCTCGAGTACGAGTTGCGCGGCCTCACCTTCGACGAGAACGACGAGGTGACCCAGTTTCTGGCGGTGGTCACGGCGGGCGTTCAGGTGACCGATACCGCTACCGGTGAACTGGTGTGGGCCGAGCCGCTGCTGGCGGGCGAGACCACCTTCTATACGCGCGCATCGGGCCAATCGAGCGACCGGCTGCGTGGCAACGCCGAAGTCTTTCTGCCTACGGTGCGCACCTTCCCCAGCGAAGAAGAGAACCGCGCGGCATCCGAGGCGCTCGAACAGCTCGCGTCGGACATCTTCTACCGCACCGTGGAACCCTGGTAGGCGCCGTGCAGGCCGCCGAGTTTCTCAGCCGCGCCACGTTCGACGATGTGCCGCCGGTTCTACTCTTCTGCCCGGGCAAGGCGAGTGCGCGCGCGCGCGAGCTGACCTGGGAACCGCTACTGGCCGACGAGGCCACGGCGAAACTGACCGAAGCCATCGTGGCGCCGGGCACCGAAGACATGGCCTACAGCCTGTTCTACGCCGACGAGACACCGGCCGGCGCCATCGCAAACGAGGCGCAGACCCTGCCCTTTCTGGCGGAGCGGCGGCTGATCGTGGTGCGCAATGCCGAGGTCTATAACAGCGAGTCGCAGGCCGACGCGTTGCTGCATTACCTGAAGGACCCCGCGCCCACGACGGTGCTGGCCCTGGTGGCCAAGCAGGCCGACCGGCGCTAC
>CAYMLC010000401.1:0-3632 GCA_964390765.1 uncultured Nitrospirales bacterium | reverse complement strand
CTGGGCCACACCTACAACGACGAAGGCGGCAACTACGCGCTGGCCGGCGGCATGGTGCCGGTGCTGGCGCCGGGCGACGACGGCAAACTGACGCCCGAGCGCGTGGCCCAGCTGGCGCGGCCTTTGATGCCCGATCACCATATCTCGCCCACCACCGTGGCCATTGTCGAGAACACGGCCAACTTCGGCGGAGGTGTGCCATACACCGCCGGTGAGGTGGACGCCGTGGCCGCGGCCTGCCGCATGCATGGCCTGGCGGTACACTGCGATGGCGCGCGCCTGTTTAATGCCGCGGTCGCCCTGGATACCCCCGTGGCCGAACTGGTGGCGGCGGTCGATACCGTGTGCTTCTGCCTCTCCAAGGGACTGGGCGCGCCGGTGGGCTCGATGCTGGCCGGCCCGCGCGACGTTATCGGCCGTTGCCACCGCTACCGCAAATTGTTGGGCGGCGGCCTGCGCCAGGCGGGCGTGCTGGCGGCGGCCGGCCGCTATGCACTGGCGCATCACGTGGCGGATCTGGCCGAAGACCATCGCCGGGCACGGACCTTTCACGATGCGCTGGCGCCTGAAGGCCTGCGCTTCGACCGGCCTGTGCACACCAACATGGCCTACATCCATACCACGGCAGAGGCGGACCTGGTCGAAGTGCTCAAGCAGCGCGGCGTGCTTGTCTGCGCGGTCGCGCCCCAGCGTGTGCGCGTGGTCTTTCACCGCGACATCGACGACGCGGGTCTTGCGCAGGCTATCGAGGCCTTTCGCGCCGTGCTGCCGCTGGCGGTGCCCGCCAACTAGTTGGTAGGTGGCGGGGCCAGGCTCACGTTGAGTGTGGCGCGCACCTCCTGCTCGGCATAGGCCAGCAGGCAAGAAGCCTCCGTGAGCGACTGTGCCAGGGTCAGATAGGGTGCCGCCGCGGCATCGAAGGCGGTGGCATCTTCGAAACCGTACAGAAACGCATTGTCGGCCAGCAGACGCCCCACCTCGGCCACGGCCTCGGCCGCGGGCCCCGGCTGCAGAACCAGATAGGCATTGCCCTGCAGACCGAGCGCAGCGGTGGGTGGCACCGAAGACAGCAGTTCATCGGCCACGCGGCGGCTCGAGGTCAGCAGCAGGCTGTTGCCCTGCAGCGCGGCGGTCGGTTCCAGGTCGGGCCCGCCGATGAGCGGCCACGTCATCCGCCCGCTCTGCGCATCGTAGCGCGGCGTCATCGCCTCGGCATCATCCGGGTCCGCCACAGTGGGCAGCGTTACGAAAATATCATTCACGAAGGCGGGATCGGCCTCGAGCAGCCCCACTAATTGCGGCCAGGGCAGCATGGCATCCAGCGCGAAGCCACGCCACGCCAAGCGTATCTCTGGCCCCAACTCGCCCAGCAACAAGAGCGGCGCCTGCAGGGTGTTGTCCTGGCCCGGACGAGGCGCACTCGTCCACTGCTCCCATAGCGCGCGCCACGCGCCGTCGGCACCCGCGGCGGCATCGGCGGCATACCACACGTCGCGCAGGTCCTGCCCCAGGTCGAGCGAGAGGCCGGCCAGCCCCGGCAGTGGTGCGGGCAGGTCGGCTGGCTGCAAGGCCCGCAACAGCGGGGCCGCCTGCTCGGCGTAGGCATCGGTCAGCCGGGCGCGCAGGGTGAAGCGCACCTCCTGCTCGCTCGCGCGCAGGGCGAGGCGTACGGCATCGATGTAGGGCGCTGCGGGGTGTTGGGCCGGCGGCCGCACACGCGCGTACAGGTCTTCCTCACGCGCGGCCGCCACGGCCTGCTCGAACAGGTCGCGTGGCAGGGCATCTTCTTCGCGCAAGGTCAGTGCCTGAACCACGGTGTCGCGCCGCATGCTGACGACGAGTACGCGCCCGCGCACCGCGTACCACAGCCCCACCTCGGGGATATGGCGCAGGGCCAGGCCGCCCGCATGGTCGCGGACCACGTCGCCAGACCACGGATAGGCCCGGGCCAGCAAATTGCCGACGCGCGACATCCGCGTGACGAAGAGGCCATCGGCCGGGCGTTCGAGGTCATTCCCGCTGAATTGCACGGTGCCGTAGACGAGGTTGTTCAGCACCCAGTCGGGTAGCCCGGTATCCCCGGCCACGCGCGCCTGCAATTCGACCGCCGCCGATTCCGCGGGCGCCAACTGCCACAAGCGTGACTGGGCGAGGCGCTGGCGCTTGGCCAGAAAATCGGTCACCAGCACGCGGTACTGCTGGGCCGCGGGAATGAGCCGGTGCATGGGGTGGCTGTCACGCGTGGTCCAGAAAAACCAAACCACCGCCAGCAGCACCAGCGCCAGGACCGCGCGCCCGGCCAGCCAGCCAGCCCCGGTGCCGCGGCGGCTACTGCCGCGCGTGCGCTGATAGACGCGCTGGGTGTCGCTCATCAGTTGGCCCCGACGCGCAGCGGCGTATAGGGACCGGGCAGGCCGTCGGGTCCGGGAAAGCTGACATAGAGCGTGCGGTCGGCGGGGGCAAAGACAACGCTGTGCTGCGTGTCCGCGTTCCAGATTTGGCTGCGGCCGCGCGGGCCGGGGCCCACATCGCCCAGCAACCCCCGGGCGCTTTCGATACTCACCTCGCTCGCGCGGGCCAGCAGACTGGCCAGGCGGCGATAGCGCTGCTGCGTGGCGGGTTCGCCGCTGGCTTCATCGGGCAAGACCCCCAGCAGCAGGCCGGCGGCATCGGGCCGCACGCTGATGGCCTCCGCAAAGCGCACCACCGAAGCCGCCCACGCCGCCTCGTTGCGCCCGGCCACCAACACGTGATAGCCACGCAGATGCGTCGCGGCCTGCAAGGCAGCCAGCGCTTCGGCGTGGCTGCCCGCGCGCGCGACCACATCGCGCAGCACCATGGAGAGGGGCGGGCCGGTTCGGCCGGACCAGCCGAGGGCCGGCAGGCGCTCGGCGCAGACCACGACGCCGGCTTCGTTCATCGCGGTGTAGACGCCGGTATTCCAGCCGAAGCCCACCTCGACCCACGCCTGACCCGTGTCGGGCTGGTGACGCGTGACCACGGCGGTCTCGGCGCGGTCCCAATCGAGGTTGCGGCCCACCAGCAGCGGCCCATCGACCGCCGCCCCGCGCAAGGCGGCAAACATCGTGCAGAAGGGCGTGCTGAACAGCGCAGCCCGATCGGGATAGGCGTTCAGCGCGTCCTGCTGCTGCAAGAGCCAGACCGCGTCGAAGGGCAGTTCTGCCGCTGCGGCCATGCCTTCCATCTCGGCGAAGGCGCCCGCGCTCAGGCCTTCGAGCAGCGGACGCGCCGCAATACCCAGGGCGGGCACCGCCACAGGTGACGCATCGATAAAGGGCGGACGCAGCCCGAACAGGCCCGCATCCGGCAGGGCAGTGCCCGCAGCCACGGCGTCTACGATGCGCTCTTCATACGCGGTGCGCAGGAGGCTGCCCAGCGCGCGGCCCCGCTGAAAGCCCCGGGCATAGTCGTCGCCCGATACACTGACCAGCAGCGCGCCCGGCACTTCGGCGGGCAGCGGTGCGTCATAGGCCGGCAACGGGGGCAGCGCCGTACCGCTTTGCATCAGGCCCGTGAAGCCGCGATACAGCCACTCGGCCGCGCCCGGCCCGAAGTAGTTCATGCCCGACTCGTAGTTGAAATGGCTGTAGTAGCGGCGCGGCACGAAGTAC
>CAYMLC010000400.1:0-3645 GCA_964390765.1 uncultured Nitrospirales bacterium | reverse complement strand
GGGTTTCGGCCAAATCGCGAGGAGCCCCAGCAGGAAGGGGTTGGTCGCGGAGCCGATGATCATGCACGCGATTATCCAGCCGGGCAGCGGCGCGTCGAGCAGGTAGAACAAGAACAGGAGCATCGCCATGAGCAGGTAGTCAATATGGCTCTTGACGAGGTAGCGGTCGGCCCGGAAGAGGCGCTTGAGCGGGGGCACACCGACGTATCGCGTGAGCGATGCGAGCCACGCGAGGGCCAGCGACACGATGATTTCGATGCACCCCGCGTAGACCAGGTAGTTCATGGCCCCTCCTCTATTGCGCCCGCGCAGCCGCCCTACGCAATGCGTTGGCTGCAGCCGCGTGAGGCGACTCTACGGCGGGGGCAGGAGGTGGTCAAGGTTCGATGCCGTACTCGGCCGCGCGCAGCGGGTCCCGCTTCCGGGTCACCCCGGCCTGGCGCCTCTTCCGCGCGTAGCCATGTGGCGGGCCAGGCCCCACACACCGCCGGTCAGGATGGCGAGGCTGGCGAGCAGGTGCAGCAGGGCGCACCCCAGCACAAATCCGCTCGAACCGCCGCTGTAGCCGTAGGCCGCGCGCAAGAAGCTGCGGGTGCGGTAGTAGAAGAGCGCGAGTGTAGCGGCGCCAGCCCCCGCGACGCCGCCGCTCAGCCACGCGGCGAGGGTACCGGGCAGCAGTGCCAGTGCGGGCGCACCGGCAATCGCCGCTGCCAGTCCCAGGAGTCCGGTACCCACCCCGGCCAGCAGGCGGGTGCGGGCTTCTTCGGGCGAGGTCTGCACCTTGTCGAGGGTCGGCCGCTCGCGCAGGTAGTAGCCGACGTAGAGTGCGGCGCGCACGAAGTAGTTGCGCACGAGGCGGCCGAGCCGCGCAGGGAAGCGGTGGTCGGGGTGCGGGCTGCGCGTGAGGAGGATGCTGTGCGTGTTGCTGATGCGCTTGCCGAACTCGTAGTCCTCCATCGCGTTGGTGCTGTACGTGGTGTCGAAGCCGCCCAGTGCCTCGAACATGCTGCGGCGCACGGCGCCATTCCGGGTCGTGAAGCCGTGGAACGAAGCGTAGTCGGCGGCGCCCGTGGCCGTGGTGAACCAGAAGTGTTCGAGCGCCGCGCCATAGTTCGCCACCAGCCCATCGCCCGGCGTGTAGGCCTGGTTGATGAACGAGACCGCCTCCGCCTCGGGGTGGCGCTCCAGCAGGGTCAGCGCCTTCTCTAGGCAGCCGTGCGGCAGCGTGACGTCGGCATCGAGAAAGAGCAGCACCGTGCCCGTGGCCCGGGCCGCACCCGCGTTGCGCGCGGCGGCCGGTCCCTGTCCCGGCTCGAGGCGCAGCACCTGCACGTCATACGCTGTGAGCGCTGGCGCCAGGGGCGGCTCGGAGCCATCGTCGACCACGAACACCTCGGCCAGCCGCTCGCGCGGGGCGTGGTCGCGCACGCTCTCGAGCAGCCGCGGCAGCAGATGCCCGTGGCCGCGCGCGGGTATCACAATGGTACAGGTAAGCGGGGCGGTGTCGCCGTTGTGGGCGGGCGTATGCATGGGGGCGGCCTCGTGCTGCGACGCGCGATGATACGTCGCGCGGGCCGGGTGGGCAAGGGCGCGCGCCCGGGCCAGGGTGGTTCTCGCCTGTAGCGGCGCTGTGCTATGCTCGCGCGCAGGCGCGGGTACAGGTGCGACGCCCTGCCGTGGCGAGGCCGGGCAGCCGGCGCGTGCATGGCCCGCGAGAAATGGATGGGCGCACCAGAATGTTCTCCGGTGCGCACGCAGATTCCAAAAACGCCGCGACACCGCACAAGGGAGCCGCAAGCGATGCCGCAACTACGCTACGCGTCGGCCGCCAGTTCGATGGGCCGTGCGGCCCTGCTGGGCCGTATCAAATACATGATCCTGCACGTGAACTCGGTGTGCAACGCCAAGTGCCGGATGTGCTTCACGTGGGACGGCATGATGGAGCGCTGGGACGCGAAGGGCCACTCACTCGAGAACATCGAGCGGCTGGCCAAGAGCATGCGTCCACTGCCGCAACTGACCTGCTCAGGTGGCGAGCCGCTGTTGCGGCGCGACCTGCCCCAAGTCTTGCAGCACTTCTACGACCACGCCGATACACGCTTCTTCACCGTGCCCAGCAATTCGCTGAAGCCCGAGCGCGTCGAGCGGTTGATCGACCATTTCATCGAGCATTGCCCGAAGGCCTTCCTCAATTTCTGCCTGCCCTTCCATGGCACCGAAGAGCACTTCGACAACATCATGGGCGTGCCGGGCAATTACAAGAAGTTTCAGGAGACCTTCCGCGTGGTGCAGCGCAAACGCGCCGAGCACCCGAATATCTCGTGCGTGTTGAATTTCGTGATGAGCAAATTCAACTACACCGAGTACAAGAACATCCTAGACATGTACAACCGCGAGTATCAGGTAGCGCCCATTGGCATCGCCTATGCCCGCGGTATCACGCACGAGCGCGACGCGACGGATGTGCCGGTCGACGTGTATCAGGAGGCGCACCGCTACCTCACCTCGCTGCGCCGCAATCACACGCGCTACAACCCCTACACGATCATGTTCGATGCGGCGGGCGAGCACATGTCGGTGATTATCAGCGAGGTGGTGCAGGGCACACGCAAGGACTTGGGCTGCGGCGCGGGCCGCGATTTCCTGGTGACCTACGACAACGGCGAGGTCTTCCCCTGCGAATTGCTCGAGGTCGTGGGTATACCGGAGGCGAAGGATGGCGAAGTGCCGCCGACGCATGCGTCGCTGGGCAACTTGAACGACTTCGACTACGACATGAACGCGCTGCTGCAGAGCCCCCACGCACAGAAGCTGACGCAGTGGATCAAGACGCACGACTGCGCCTGTACGTGGGAATGCGCAGTCTACAGCAAGATCGTGCACTCGCCCAAAGAAGCCGCTACCCTGGCCGGCAACGTGGCGAAGTACATGGTCAAGCCGAGCGCGCCGCCGCCGTCGACCGTCGGCGCCGAGGCCGGCGGGAAAGCGTAAGGGGCTTTCCCCTAGCGCCGTCTGCCGCCCAGGCTGCGCTTGCGCTTGATGGTGGCGCCTACGCGGCGCTCGCCCTTGGACCGCGTGCCGGGCGCCTTGTACAGCGACAGCACAAGTGGGGCCCCATCGTATTCTCTGCGGGGCAGGTTCTTGCCCAACGCCCGCTCGATCGCTTCCAACTCCGCCGCTTCGTTCGGGCTGACCAGTGTAATCGCGTCGCCCTCGCGCTGGGCGCGCGCCGTGCGCCCGATGCGGTGGATGTAATCGTCGGGGTTCTGCGGCACGTCGTAGTTGATGACGTGGCTCACCGCGTCGATATCGAGGCCGCGCGCCGCCACATCGGTAGCGACCAGGAACTGATACTGGCCGTCGCGGAAGCCTTCGAGAGAGCGCTGCCGCTGTTTCTGCGACAGGTCGCCGTGGATGAGTGCCGACTTGAAGCCGCCGCGCCGCAGGTGGTTGCCCAGGCGTTCGGTGCGCTGCTTCGTGCGCAGGAAGATGATCGCGCTCTCGATCTCTTCGTCGCGCAGGATGTCGAACAAAATCTGCGACTTGTTCTCCTGCGTCACCGGAATCACGAGTTGGCGCACGGTGTCGACCGGCTTCGCAATGGTGCCGACGGTCACACGCTCGGCGTTGTGCATCATCTGCTCG
>CAYMLC010000399.1:0-3646 GCA_964390765.1 uncultured Nitrospirales bacterium | reverse complement strand
TATCTCCGAACGCGACCGGCGCCGCATAGGGCGGGCAGAAGAATTCGCGGCCGCCCATGCCGTGATACCCGATGGTTACACAGCCACAGGCCATGGCTTCGGCCGGGGGCAGGCCGAAACCTTCCGGGTGGCCGAAGCACAAAAAGTAGCGCGATGCGCGCAGCGCGGTGGCCGCCTCGGCTTCTGGCATATCATGTATCACGATGAAGGGCAGTGTGCAGCCGCGCGCCCGCAGCATATGAATGACCTGCTTGGCATCGGTGGCATTCTTGCGCGGCATGAATGCGATCTGTTCTTGCTTCGCGTCGCCCGGGTGATAGAGGGCCGGGTCCACTGCATAGCGGATGCGCAGGAGATTGGCGTGGGGAAAGGCGCAGCGCAGATAGCGCAGGCCGTCTTCGCTGTTAGTGATAACGGCGGTCGCATCGGTATAGGGGTCGGGGCCGTCGTATTGGTCGGGGTAGGGGAGAAACGTGTTGTACACGTTCTGGTTGTATATGACTTTGCGGTAGCCGGGGAAGAAATTGTGTATGTGGTGTCCATAGACTTCGGGCACCACGAAGATATCAGTCGGGGCGGCTGTCGCCTGTGACACCGATACCACGGGCGTGTCTGATTGAAACCACGCCGGCCGGAAGTTGTCGGCCTGGTGCAGCACCACGGCGTCGAGGCCGTGTACATTCAGGATGTCGACCTGCCGATAGATCATGCGTACACCGCCGGCCGGCGGCGCGTGGTCGGGGCAGAAGAAAAAGATCATAACGCCTGGGTCTCCACAGCCACGTGCAAGTATTGTTCGGCGGGCATGCGCTCAACAAACCGTGCGACCGCGTCGAACAGGGGCTGTGCATCCGCCGGTGGGGGCGCCGGCGGCACATCGCCCCAGGGGGGCGGCGGCAGACGTTGCGCAATTTGCGGCGCTAGACTGGTTTGCGCCTGTGCATCGCGCGCGTACAGGGGCGCCAACACTTGGCTCAGCACCGCGGCCGCTGTGGGCCCTTCTACCAGCTGGCCGTCATGCAATTCGCCGAGCACGCGCGCAATGAGGTCGAACAGCAACAGCACATCCAGCGCGAGCAGGTCTTCGCGGCCGGCCACGCAGTCGGCCGCAATCACGCGTGCGATCTCGCGCGGCTGTTCTGCGAGATGCGCCCACGCGCGCGCGGTACTGTCGAGGTGTCCTTGCGCGCGGCGTTCCGCCAGCGACCAGTTCCAGAAGGTGCGGAGCACGGAGGCCGTGGTGTCGCGGCGCAGGTGGTGCGCGTGGGCCGCGGGCGCATGCACCACAGTATGGCCTTGGGCGGTCAGGGCGCGGCCCAGTGCCACGTCTTCGGCGTTGGTGCGGTGTGCGGGGTTGTGGCCGCCCGCCTCTTGTACGGCCGCGCGCTTGTACATGGTGTTGCTGCCCGCGATAAACGCCACGGGATAGCGCCGTTGCGGGCCGGGTTCCTGCGGCAAGTGCGCGGCACGCCACCGGTCGGCGGGGGTGTCGAGGTGGCGCTCATGGAGGCGGCCACCCACGCCGGCGCACGTCCCGGGCGCCAGCGCCAAGGCCGTCAGCGCCTCGGTCAGATAGTCGGGCTCGGGCGCCACGTCGGCGTCGAACGCCGCGACGAGGGGCGCGTCGAGCGTCGCGAAGGCTGTGTTGCGCGCGGCGCCCAGGCCACGGTTGGCTTCATGCGACACGGTCTCCACGGGATAGCGCGCGGCCACGGCACGGGTTTCGTCGGTGCTGCCATCGTCGACCACCAACAGGCGTGCGATTGGGTGCGATTGCGTCAGCAGTGCTTCCAGTGTAGCGGCCAGTGTGGCGGCAGCGTTGTAGGCTGGCACATAGACGGCCACGGGTCGTGCGCCGGGCAGACGGGGCGCGGGGCCGGCGGGGTGCTCGCGCAGGGCGGCGATGTCGGCCTGGTCGGGTGCCAGGCCAAGGCTGACGTCACACAGCCCGCGGGCGAGGCCGGTGGCGCCTTGTGCGGCGGCCCAGCGCGCGGCATAGGTCAGCAGGCCGAAATCTGCGCGGTCCGCGGCCAGCTGATGCTCGATCAGGGCGTAGGTCGCGTCTACATCGCCCGCCGTCAGGTAGCGGTGCGCGGCCTGCACGGCCAGCCACGGGGGCAGGGCACCGGGCGGCAGGGCGGTGGGCCGGGCAGGCGCGTGCCCGTTCAAGAGCGCCAGGGTAAAGGCAGTCAGTGGATCGCGCGCGGCCACAGGCGGCGGGGCAAGCGGAATACCAGCCGCCGCGCAGTAACAGGCGTAATCGGGCCACGCGCCCTGCTGGTGCGCCCGCGTGCGAAGCCGCTCGGCCTGCGTGGCACTCAGCGCTGCCGCATTCACCGCCGCACGTAGAAGCGTTCGCCGGTCGCGTCGACCTCGAGCGCGATACCGTGGTCGGCCACGCCCGCCAGCCGCGCACCCGTGCCGGGTATCGCATCGCCCACGAACACCTTGTGCAGATTGATGATGGCGTGGGGGTAGGGTGTGCTTGCGCTGTCGGCGCGCAATACGTTGATGCGCAGATACTCGAGGCCATGGCGTACGCGGTCGGAGCCACGCAGCGGCGGCAGGTCGCGGATGTCGCTCGGCAGTGCGGGCCCGCTGGCCGCGGCAGGCGTGGTGTCTTGCAGCGCGCCAGGTGGCGAGGTGTAGCTCGCCTGGGCTACGGAGGCAGGCTCCGGCGTGGCTACCGGCTCGGGCTCGGGTGCCGGTGCCGCAGGTGGTGCGGGTTCCGGCTCAGGTTCAGGCGCTGTCGCTTCAGGTTCGGGCGCCGGCTGGGGTTCGGGCGCCGGCTGGGGTTCGGGCGCAGGTGCGGTGGCCTCGGGTTCAGGCGCCGGCTGGGGTTCAGGGGCCGGTGCCGTTGCCTCGGGTTGGGGCGGCGCCGCTGACGGGGCAGGCGCCGGTGCGGCAGGGGCTGGGGTCACAGTCGGTGGCGCCGTGTTCGCGCTCGCTACGCCGGTATTGGTTGCCGCGGGCGCGGGGTTGCGCAGCAGCACCAAGGCGATCACGACGCCGCTGACCACCAGCACGGTGGCCATGGCAGCGCCGGCGAATACAAGCGCGAGCGGATTCGGCGCGCTGGCGGTACGGGCGGCCGTCTGGCGCCTGCGCCGCGGCACAGGTGGCGCCGTCGCTTCTTCGCCCGCCTGTGGTTCTGGCTGGCTCTCTGTCCGGGCGGGCGCGGGTTCAGGTGCGGCGGACGGCTCGGGATCGGGCGCTTGCTGTACGGCGGGCGGTTCGGGCGCGACGGCGGCCGCGGCGGCTGCCGGTGTGGGTTCGGGCGGCGCGGCTGCCTGGTGGCTATCCGTCGCTGGTGTTTCGGACGCGGGTGCGCCTTCCGGTTCTGCGGGCGCGCCCTTTGCCTTGGCCTGCTCGGCCTCCAGCTTCTTCAGCGCGTCGAGAATCGAACTCACACTCAGCTCCCCGTGTCGGCGTAGTTCTGCGGCAAGAGCGGCACGTTGCTGCGTGCCGGCTGGGTGCTGGGGGGCAAGGGCCGCGGCGTGGGCGAGGTGGCGGCGGGGTCGGGCTCATCCAATTCCTGCACCACCACCAACGGCTGGTCTCCCGCGACAGGCGCCGGCGGCGCGGCCGCCGTCGCGGCATCGCGGGGCGCAGGCGGCTCGACCTCCACGGGCGCCGACGCGGTCTC
>CAYMLC010000398.1:0-3655 GCA_964390765.1 uncultured Nitrospirales bacterium | reverse complement strand
CCCTACGCCGACAAGGTGTCGAACGTCGGGCGCTGGCCCAATAAGGTGGGCGACTACATGTGTGTGGGCCGGCCCACCATCAGCAATCCCGTTGGCGAGGTGGCCCGGCTCTTCGAAGCGTACCCCATCGGCGTGTTGACCTCGCCCACACCCGAGGCCATGGCCGGTGCGGCGCTCGAACTGTTGGACGACGCCCCCCGCCGCGCCGAAATGGGCGCGGCCGCACGCGCCACCGCCGAGGCCCACTACGCGTGGTCCGTGCTCATCGATCATCTGGAAGCGTGGTATCGCACGCGGCTGGCGGCGCGGCGGCCTCATGCGGGGAAGTAATCAATCCATAACGCGTTAAACCTTTGCAATCACAGCACTTTTCTGATACTGTTGACGATAAGGGAGGGGTTACTCTTCGTGCATTCCCTGCGCGGTCTGTCCACGATTGGACCAACTCCCATGCCGGAAGTAGAGATACGTGGGCCCGCAGGCCCTGGGGAGGACGCATGCGGACGCAGCAGCTTGGGGCGAATATCGCCCGGTGGATGTACAGCGCCACGCTCGCGCTGGTGCTCAGCCTGGCGGGCTGCATTACCACACCCCCCGCCGAGACCGAGTTCTGGCCCGAGGCCTACACAGGCCCTTATGTACTGCAGGCGGGCGACCAGGTACAGACCTTCTACACCTACTGGCCGGACCTGAACCTCGAGCAGCCGGTACGCACCGACGGCACCATCTCGCTGCAGTTGGTGGGCACCGTGCAGGCCGCCGGCAAGACGCCGCAAGAGCTGACCGACGAACTCGAGACCCTGTATGAGCCGCACCTGCGCGACCCCGAGATTACCGTGGTCGCCCAGCCGCTGCCCGAACGCCGCCAGATCTTTGTCGGCGGCGAAGTCAACAATCCCACCGCGGACATCCTCGTCAACGGCGACATGACTCTGCTGACCGCGATTATGGACGCGGGCGGGCCGAACAAGCGCACCGCGCGCCTGACCGATGTGGTGGTCGTGCGCATGCACGAGGGCCAGCAGTACGCGCGCTCGGTCGACGTGAAGGCGATGATCGAAGACCCGCAGAGCGAGCCCTTCTACCTGCAGGCCTTCGATGTGGTCTACGTGCCGCGCACCGCCATCGACCAGGTGAATCAGTGGGTAGACCAGTACATCAATAACATCGTGCCGCGAAACTTCTACGCCAACTACACGTGGAACCGGCAGGTCAACCAAGACTTGAACACCGACTCGCGCAACACAAACATCACGATCCCGGTGCCGGGCATCTAAGGTCACACGCGGAAGGAACAAGGACGCATAACCATGGCTCAGTCTGACACGCCCTTCGAGACCTCGGTGCGGGACATCATCAATACCGTCTTCAAGCACAAGGCAAAGCTCTTGCTCGTGGCGCTGGCCGTCTTCCTCGGCGTGGCGGCGTACACCTTCCTCGTGCAAGAGCTGTATCAGAGCGAAAGCAAAATCCTGGTCCGGCCCGGCCGCGAGACGCTCGAGACCGACCCGACCGTCACCTCGCCGCTCGCCGTGCTGCGTTCGGTCGAGTCCGAAGTCCGGTCGGAAGCCTCGCTGCTGCGCAACCAGGAACTCATCCGCCGCACGCTGCTCGCACTCATGGAAGAGCACGACCTGGGCGATGGCTTCCTCGACGACATGGATGTGGTCGTGCTGGAAGACGGCACGCTGCAGGCCGAGGTGCGGCGCGCGCGCGGCGTGATGCGCGGCATCATGAACGGCTTCAACAGCCTGCTCGTGACGCTCGACATCCTGCCCGAGCGTACGCCCCTGCAGAAGGCCATTCAGGACATGAGCGACCACCTCGAAGTGGAGGTCGAGCGCAACAGCCAGATCATCACCGTGACCTACGACGCGCCCGGACCCGAGCTGGCGCAGTACGTACTTCAGGTCATGATGACGCTCTACTATCAAGACCACATCGACACCTACGGCTCGCAGGCGGGCCCCGATTTCTTCGAGGGCCGCCTGGCGACGACGGAGGCCGAGCTCGAACTGGCGGAAAACACCCTGCGCGAATTCCGCATGGCCAACGGCGTGATCTCGCTGCAGGCGCAGAAAGAGGCGCTGCTCGAGCGCATCAACCAACTCGAAGGCGACACCTCGAACATCGGCGCCAATGCCGAGGGATCGCAGGCGCGCCTGGCCGCGCTGGAAGAGGCGATCGCCGGACGGGCGCCCGTGACCGAAGTCAGCCGGGTGACCCGCAACGTGAACCCCGTGCGCGACAATCTGCAGGAGACCCTGGCCAACCTGCGGGTCGACCTGCAGGGCGCGCTGGCACGCTTCCCCGACGACCACCGCGAAGTGGTGCGGCTGCGCAAGCAGATCAGCGAAATCGAGGGTATCCGCAGCACGCTCGAGCGTAACCGCAACGAAATTACCACGGGCGTAAGCGAGACCTATCAGGACCTGGACCTCGCGATTCAGCAAGAGCGCGCCGAATTGCAGGCGGCACAAGCGGCCTACCGCGTGCTGCTCAACGACCTCGAGAACGCGCGCGAGCGCCTCGACCAGTTGGGCGACATTGAAGTCGAGCTGACCAGGCTCGAACGCGAATTAGAACTGGCGCGCGAAGAATACGCCGACGCCCGCGACTCGCTGAACCGCGCCCGCAAGAGCGTCGAACTGGACGAGGCCGCGGTGTCGAATATCAAGACCGTGCAGCCGCCCACGCTGCCGACGGGCACCGTCTTTCCGAACAAGCCACTGAACCTGGGCCTCGGCATCCTGCTCGGTCTGCTGGCCGGCCTCTTCGTCGTCTTCCTCATCGAATACTTCGACGACCGGCTCAGCTCGCGCGAAAAGGTTGCGCGCAAGCTCGGTGTGCCGGCGCTGGCCGCCATCTCGGACCAGGAGTATAAGGCGTGTACCTGAGCTTCTACGGGCTCAGCCGGACGCCATTTCACATCACCCCCGATCCGTCTTTTCTCTACCTGAGCCCCAGCCATAAAGAGGCCTACGCCAGCATCATGTATGGCGTGGCCGAGCGCAAGGGCTTTCTGGCGGTCACGGGCGAAGTGGGCCTCGGCAAGACCACGGTCCTGCGCGCCTACCTCGAGCAACTCGACAAAGAGAACATCACCCCCGTCTATCTGTTCGACCCGTCGGTCGGCTTCCACCACCTCGTCGACGCCGTGCTGCGCGACCTGTCTATCGATGTGCCGCCCGGTACCGACACCGCCGGCAAGGTGCAGCGCCTGCACTGGCGCCTGGTCGAAGAGTACAAGGCCGGCCGCACCATCGTGCTCATCATCGACGAAGGGCAGAACATGCCCGTCGAGACGCTCGAGCAGTTGCGCGTGCTGTCGAACCTCGAGACGGCGCAGGACAAGCTGTTGCAGGTGGTGCTGGTCGGCCAGCCGGAACTCGAGGACAAGCTGGCCCGGCACGAGCTGCGGCAACTGAACCAGCGTATCGCCGTGCGCTGCCGGCTGAAGCCGCTGTCGCGCAAAGAGAGCCTCGCCTATCTGCACCACCGCATCGCACAGGCCGGCGCCAAGCCCGAGGCGCTCTTCACGCCCGGCGCGCTTCAGGCGCTGGTGGGCATTGGAACGGTGATGCCGGGGCAGACCCGCACCTTCGAAGTGCCGGTGGCGCTGCCCGAAAACGTCCAGTCCGTTGAGGCACGGCTA
>CAYMLC010000397.1:0-3662 GCA_964390765.1 uncultured Nitrospirales bacterium | reverse complement strand
GAGCGACGACATGCTGAAGAAAGAGTATTGGGACCTCAGCTATATCACGGGTCCGCTGTGCTTCCTGGACAATGGCGAGCGCTTCCCGACGGGGGCCATTCTCGACGTGCAGCTCGGCAACGGGCAGAAGCGTCAGGGCCAGATTCTCGAGACCTCGACCTCGCACGCGGTCATGCAGATTCTGCAGGGCACGATGTCGGTCGATGTGAAGGCCACCTCGGTCTCGCTGGCCGACTCGGCCGCACGCGTGGCCTGTAGCGAAGAGGTGATTGGCCGCCGCTTCGACGGCGTGGGCCGCCCGATCGACGGGCTGCCCCCGGTGACGCCGGAAGAAGAGCGCGAGATCGGTGGCTCGGCCATCAACCCGGTATCGCGTGCGGCGCCGAACGACTTCATCGAGACGGGCATCAGCGCGATCGACGGGTTCAACACCTTGGTGCGCGGGCAGAAGCTGCCGGTGTTCCTGGGTTCGGGTCTGCCGGGCAACGAGATCGCGGCGGCCATCGTGCAGAACGCGGGCACGTCGGACGGTGCGCCCTTCGTGGTGGTGTTCGGCGCCATGGGCATCACGGCGCGCGAGACGCAGTATTTCCTGCAGGCGTTTGAGGAAGGCGGCAAGGGCAGCAATGTGGTGGCCTTCATCAACCAGGCCGACGACCCCGCGATTGAGCGCCTGTTCGCACCGCGCTGCGCCCTGACGGTGGCCGAGTATCTGGCCTTCGAGAAGGGCTACCAGGTGCTGGTTATCCTCACGGACATGACGAACTACTGCGAGGCGCTGCGCCAGATCAGTTCGGCGCGTGAAGAGATCCCGGGGCGCCGCGGCTATCCGGGTTACATGTACACCGACCTCTCGACGATCTACGAGCGCGCCGGCCGTATCCACGGCAAGGGCGGCACGGTGACGCAGATTCCGATGATCACGATGCCGGACGATGACATCACGCACCCGATCCCGGACTTGACGGGGTACATCACCGAGGGTCAGATCGTGCTGTCGCGTCCGCTGCACCGCCAGGGCATCTTCCCCCCCACCGACTTGCTGCCGTGCCTGTCGCGCCTGATGAACAACGGTATCGGCAAGAACAAGACGACGCCGTATCACCGTGAGTGGGCGAACCAGTTGTACGCGGCCTACGCCAATGGCCAGAGCATCAAGAAGCTGATGGCGATTGTGGGCGAAGACGCGCTGACCGATATCGACCGCAAGTACCTGGCCTTCGCCAATGCCTTCGAGAAGGAGATGCTGGGGCAGGGTTTTGAGCGGCGCGCGATTGAGCAGACGCTGGATGTGGGCTGGAAGCTGCTGGGCCTGTTGCCGCGCGAGGAACTGACGCGCTGCAAGAAGGAGACGCTGGACGAGTTCTACCAGCCCGCCGATGGCGGCGAAGAACCGGCGACGGAGGCCGCGGCCTAAGCGGCCGCCGAGACCAGGAAGGGCCACCGCGTATGGGTATGGAAAACGTAGCGCCGACCCGCACCAACCTGCTGCAGCGCAAGGCGCAGATCAAGCTGGCGCGTGACGGTGTGGGCTTGCTGAAGGGCAAGCGCGATGCGTTGCTGCAGGAGTTGCTGGCGCGCGCGCGCCGTCTGCGCACGCTGCGCGACGAGTTGCACCAGCGCGGGCGTGCGGCCAATGCCGAACTGGCGCTGGCCCGTGCGGTGCGCGGCACGCCGGAGTTGAAGTCGGCGGCGACGGCGGTGGGGCGTGACCTGCGGGTGAAGGTGAAGGCGGAGAAGGTGTGGGGCCTGCCGCTGAACGATGTGGACCTCGAGGGCATCGTACGCCGTCCGAACGAGCGCGGCCTGGGCTTGCTGGACACGTCGGCCCATGTGCACGAGGCGGCGGAGAGTTCGGAGAGTATGCTGGAGCAGTTGCTGCGCTGTGCGCCGGTGGAACGCAACCTCACGATTATCGGCGAGGAAGTGAAGAAGGTGAGCCGCCGCATCAACGCGCTCGAGGAATACCTGATCCCGCAGTATCAGGAGGACATGCGCCGCATCAAGCGGGTGCTGGACGAACGCGAGCGCGAGGACACGTTCCGCCTGAAGCGCATCAAGGGCAAGAAGGCGGCGGAGAAAAAGGCGAAGGAAGCGGCACGAGCGGAGGGCAATGGTCATGCTGCTGAGTAAGCTGCTGCGTCCGGAACTGGTTCGTCTGCCGCTGGATGCCGAGGCGCCGATGGAGTCCATCAGCGAGTTGGTGGACCAGCTGGTGCAGGCGCACGAGATTCCCTACATCAAGCGCGACGACGTGCTGGACGCGTTGCGTGCGCACGAGAAGACGTTCAGCAGCGGCATGCGCGAGGGGATTGCGGTGCCGCACCTCGAGACCGACAAGGTCGACGATGTGCTGTGCGCGATGGGTATCTCGGAGAAGGGCATCCTCTTCAAGACGCCCGACGACCAGCCGGTGCACATCGTGGTGCTGGTGCTGGCGCCCAGCCGCGGCTATGCGCTCGAAGTGGAGACGCTGCGCGACGTGGCGCGTACGCTGCAGGAGGACGAGGTGCGTCAGCAGTTGCGCGCGGCGGCGACGCCCGAGGGTGTGCTGGACGTGTTGCGCACGGCGGAACGCAACAGCGCGTAGACGCACCCACCATCATGCATTACTGACCGGCCAGTGCCCCGCGGGGTGCTGGCCTTTTTGTTGGGCGATGGGCATGCCAGGCGGGTGGCGCGTGGGCATGCCCGCGCACGGGGCCTCAGTTGGGCTGGGCTTGCAGCATGCTCTGCACGATGCGCAGCAGCGCGGCGAGGTCGAGCGGCTTGGTGACACAGAGGGTGGCGCCGAGGCGCAGGGCCTGTTGGCGGCCGCTGGGCCCGACCATGGCGGACATGGCAATGATGGGCACCTCGGCGTCGAGTGCGCGTATCCGCTCGATCATGGCGAAGCCGTCTTGTTCCGGCATCAGGATATCGGTCAGCACGAGGTCGACCGGCCCTTCCTCCAGCGCCTCGAGCCCCTCGTCGCCGTTGGAGGCCAGCACCACGCTGTAGCCGCGTTGGTTGAGGGTATGTTCGATTGTGCGGCGGAGGGTGGGTTCGTCGTCGACAACCAATACACGCATGGCCCCTACTCCCTTGCCGCGGCGGCAGAGATGCGATACGGGGCGCTGTCGCCGCGGACGGCTGAACGGTGCGGGGTCGGTGGGCTCGTCGGCGGTCGGCGATAAGGTCGGCTGTCGGCGGGTCCGAAAACGGGGCAGGCACGCGGGGTGTCCACGGCGCTTTCCGGCCTTGAGCTTCGGTCCAGCGATTTCGATTGACGGTGGGCGCCGGCAGGGTCGCCCTATGACTGTATTATATCGCCGGGTTGTGCGCGGTCGGCAAGCAAAGTTTTCGTGAAGCCCGCCGTGGCGCGAGAAGGGCTCGTGGGCCGCGCGCCGCAGTGGGGCCGTGGGTCAGTTTTCGGCGGGCCCGCTGTCGGCCTCGGGCAGCAGCACTTCATAGATGCGTGCGCCGCTGGCGCCTTCGTGGATGCGCAACTCGCCGTGGTAGGCGCGCAGGATGTTTTCGCAGGCGGCTTCGGCGATGCCGCCTTCGGCCGCAATGCCGGCGGTGGCGCCTTCGAGCGCGGGCACGGCGACGCGCAACTGCACGGTGTTGCCGGTGGTGCGCAGCGCCAGACGCAGCCGGGTGCCGTGTTTACGGTCGGGCGC
>CAYMLC010000396.1:0-3686 GCA_964390765.1 uncultured Nitrospirales bacterium | reverse complement strand
GCATCGGCGTGTGCCGCAGCAGCAGGCGCAGGCGGCCGCGCTTTTTCAGGCGGCGGGCGCGCATCGGCTCGGCCTGGTATTGCATCAGCACGTGCTCGCCGAGACTGTGTATGTGCTGTTGAACGTGTACGAACTTCCCCGGGCAGAAGTGGCCGGCATCGCCGCCGACCTGCTCATCATGCCCAATCTCGAGCGAATGGACACGCTGAACGATAGCCGCCTGCTTGACCTGTGGCCCCGGCACATTCGCGCCTTTGGCGATGCCGTGGTGGCCGCGGTGGCCCAGGAAGAAAAGCTGCCCGTGGCCACCTTCGACCGGCGCCTGCGCAATGCGCTGACGCGCCTGGGCGTCTCCACCTGGGCGTGGTGAACGGTGGCGGCGCGCGCTGAAATGCAACGGTCGTGGCGCCGGGGCGCCGTGACGGTTGCCCGCCCACCGGTCGCGCGTGCGCCGCGCCTGACCGACGAACCCCTGCACGGGGCCGATGGTGAATGAAAGGTGGTATGGCATGTTTAGGCCCTCACCTTGGCTCGACGTGCTTGACGAACTCCCGCACCCGCTGCCAATTCTCGGCGGGGGTGTTTTGCTGGGGCAGAAACTTGCCAGGTAGGAATAGCACAACAGGCACAGCTTTGCCGTCCGTGAAAGTGTGCACGTGTAGAAAGAGGGGGCTGGCCCGGCGCTCGCCGCTGTTCCTTCCCGCGTGTGCGCGCGGAAGGCCAAACGCCTCGCGCTCAGGTTTGCGCTCAAAGCTTCGGATGTGCGACTTATACTCCTCGGATACCCACTGCTGTGCTGCGTCCGGGCTGTTGCGCCTCGGGCCGATAGCGAAAGCCGAATCGCGAGAAAAGGCCGTATAGGGCGGAGCGGGGGCGTCAGACTTTTTGACTACCGAAGCGATTGCTGACCGCAGGCTTTCAACGGAGTCCGGCTTTTGCCAGTCCGTCGCCCCCCCCAGCCTCTCCAGTTGCACGCTGCCCCATCCCTTTCGGCTGCGCCCACCCATTCCGCCGAAGAGTCCAAGCGCAACCAGGCTGTTTTCCACCTGGGTCGAAGACGATGCGTCATATAGTCCGACACGCAATGTGAATTGCTGCTCGTCTTTGAAAAACTTTCGCTTCTTGTTATTTCCCGTGCCCAGTGTTTCGATCAGACCATACCCCGTGTAAGCCTGCCACTCTTTGACGTTCCATTTTCCGTGTTCGTCCCCGCATAAGGCTGGTGGGCCCTCCTTCCCCCAGCGCAGCCGCACCTTCGACTGACCGTAGTTCTGGTCGCTGGCGCCGAAGAGCGCGTGCTCGCGCTGGCGCAGTTCACCGACGTCCTGCACCTCGCGCCACATGAGGGCGCGCCACCAGAAGCGCAGCGCCCCCTTGAAGCTGGGCAGGCGCAACTCGGCCTTTGCCTGGTCGGCCCCACTGCAGAACATGGGCGTGGTAATGCGGTACGTTGCTTCCAGACGTCTCATGGCCATATTGCCCGTCTCCTGGTTCGTTGTCTCGTATGCAGGAGGTAAGTCTGCTCCAAGCCTACCACTGACAGGCTACAATTAAACACATTCCGATAACGGAATGAAAGCGGGTAGTTGAGCGGTCGCCGGGCAGTGCACGTAGCGGTAGATGGCTTTTCAACAGTACATCTGCGCTGGGTAAGCAAACGCTTAGCGCTTAACGGCGTCACTGGATTTGGCCCCTCCGCGGAACACCGCACCACTCAGGCGCACCACCCTCGTTAACTGCCCCTGGGTCTTCGCTCAGATTGGCTGTGCCTCCGAATCAACCCCTGCTTCGGCACCGTATCTTGGATTTCCACGCCACGGTTTGGTCCGAGCACCTCCGCCAGCAGGGCAAAAACGCGCGCCGCAGCAGCATTGCCCGAAGCGCGACCCACGCCATAAAGCACGGTCTTCGCGCTCTTGGCGACCAAACAAAAAAACGCCGCAGCACAAATGTAGCCACGGCCTCGGCCTTCACCCGGGGTGTTCTTGAACGCGGCTACCATGCGAATCCGGACCGCCATACCCCGACCAAGCGTGCGGAAATCGCCACCGGCAGCATGAACACATCCCACTGGCAAGGGATGAAAGCGGTTGCGCCCGCGTTCGCCAACTGCCAGCGGACCAGCATCTCGGCCTGGTCGCGCCTCGGGCAACCGGGTACGGCAGCCCTTGCCGCAAGTTCCTCAGGTGTGCCCAGACCCGGTACATCGCCCAGTCCATTCGTCGAGGGTCATAAGTGGGCACAAAGCGCCCGGCTGACTATCTACCATTGCTGTGCTGGCGTGTTGCGTCGTACTCACTTGTGTGTCAGCCGCCCTGACCGGCCCCCGGTTTATGTACCCGGCACAGCGAGCGTATTTGCCTTGGTCTTCGGTTCGAGGTTTTGCTGTTGGCATGGGCGGAACGGAAGGAGGCCATAGGCTGACTGGAGTTGCGCCAATGCTTGGCGAATGCTTTCGGGTTCTGGCAATTCAAACTGCTGTGGGACCCTCCTCATCGTAGTACGTGCGCCAGCTTTCGACCACCTCCTGCGCGTAGCGGCCGTCGCGGAACACGTATGTGTTCAGGCACTCGTCGCGAGGTTTGTCGCTGAAGCTTTCAATATCGGGATTCTCCCAGGGCTGCCGGGCGTGATGTAAAGCGTCTTGGCGCCGCGCTCGGCGAGCCGTTTCTGAAGCGCCGCGGCGATGCGTTCGGGGCCATTGTCCGAGCGCAGATACTGCGGCGCGCTGTGGATCGGCATCGCTTCAATGGGGCCTCGTCTTGTTAGACGAGGAAAGGACCAAACGGCGGCGCGGGAGGCGGCGTGGGCAACGGTGCTTCAATGGGGCCTCGTCTTGTTAGACGAGGAAAGGGTAATTCAGGGGGCTAGCGCCCGGGGCTACGCCCAGAGCTTCAATGGGGCCTCGTCTTGTTAGACGAGGAAAGGCGCCGCGCCGCGGAGGGGGCGATGGATGCGGCGGAGGATGCTTCAATGGGGCCTCGTCTTGTTAGACGAGGAAAGGCGGTGGCGGTTCCGTCGGAGGCGGTGATGCGAGAGGCTTCAATGGGGCCTCGTCTTGTTAGACGAGGAAAGCGCCCGGAGGCAGCTGGTGGAAGCGATACAGGAAGCTGAAGCTTCAATGGGGCCTCGTCTTGTTAGACGAGGAAAGGAGGCGCTGGAGGCGGAGGCGAAGGTGGTGCCCGACGCGCTTCAATGGGGCCTCGTCTTGTTAGACGAGGAAAGCGGAGGCCGACAAAGCCTGCTCCGCGGTGGCCGTGTAGCTTCAATGGGGCCTCGTCTTGTTAGACGAGGAAAGGCGAACGGCAGCTCGCGGCACTACGCGAGCTAATTGCAGCTTCAATGGGGCCTCGTCTTGTTAGACGAGGAAAGTAGCCGTAGATGTTGCCATCCACTGCCCCCGTGCCGGGCTTCAATGGGGCCTCGTCTTGTTAGACGAGGAAAGAGCGCGTCAGCTTGTGCTGGCCGTCATCGATGGCCAGCGCTTCAATGGGGCCTCGTCTTGTTAGACGAGGAAAGGGGTGTGGTGGGATGCTAGATGTATCAAAGGTTACGGGCTTCAATGGGGCCTCGTCTTGTTAGACGAGGAAAGATTGTGTGGTCCCGTGGCAGGAACCATGTTGTCGGGATTGCTTCAATGGGGCCTCGTCTTGTTAGACGAGGAAAGGGCGGCCTGCGCAACGTCT
>CAYMLC010000395.1:0-3687 GCA_964390765.1 uncultured Nitrospirales bacterium | reverse complement strand
GGTCAGCAGGAAGCTCAGGCCCCCCGGAATCGCCATGCCATACTTCACCTCCTGCGCCTCAACGTCGGGCCAGCCGAACAGCCACAGGTCCGCGCCCGCGCCCTCCTCCTGCGTGAAGTGCCCCTCATACGCCGCCAGCTTGGGCGGCTGCGTGTGCGCTACTTCTTCGGCCTGGAAGTGCCCTGAAATCGGCGCGATCACACAGAACACCAGGCCCGTCAGCAACGCAATCGGCATCGCCTTGCGCGCCGTATCGGTGTGCTTGCCCCGCAGCAGATACCACGCCGACACGCTCATCACCACCAAGGCGCCCGTGATCATCGCGCCGATCAGCACATGGTTCAGCCGGTGCATGCTCGATGGATTGAACACCATCGCCCAGAAATCCGTAATCTCGGCGCGATACCCGTCGCCGAACGGCACCACGTGATAGCCCGCCGGCGTCTGCTGCCACGAATTCGCCACCACGATCCAAACCGCCGAGAAGGTCGCGCCAACGGCCACCATCGTCGTCGCGAACATGTGCATGCGCGAAGACACGCGGTCCCAGCCGAACACCAGCACCGCCAGGAAACCGGACTCCAGAAAGAAGGCGAAGATGCCCTCCGCCGCCAGCGCCGACCCGAAGACATCGCCGACGAAGCGCGAATACTCCGCCCAATTGGTGCCGAACTGAAACTCCATCACGATGCCTGAGGCCACACCGAGCGCGAAGGTCACCGCGAAAATCTTGGTCCAGAACCGGGCGAGGCGCTCGTAGTCCTTATCACCGGTACGCAGATAGGCGGCCTCCATAAAGACTATTAACCACCCTAAACCAATGGATAAGGGTGGAAACAGATAGTGAAACATGATGGTCAGTGCAAATTGCGAGCGGGCGAGAATCTCGACGTTTAGGTCCATGATGCGTCCTCCAACGGCAGTCAGCTTACCGCATTTGCGCAGGGAAGGCAATAAAAACCGATTTGTCAATAAAAACGATAATCCTGGTCGGGATGCTAAGGTATCGCTGCGTGGTTTCATGACTCGGCGATAGGCCGCGACTGAATGCACGCGCTATGCGGCCATCCGGCCCGGCAACAGGGAGTACACGCGACATGAATGTGGTGCGCAGCGCAAAGGTGAACACCCGGATGCTGACCTTCAGCCTGGGAGGTTGGCTGGCATTGAGCGGCGCCGCGGCGGCAGCGCCGGACTACGGCGCGTATGCGGCCGTGCTGGAGACCTACGTTGACGAGGCGGGATGGGTGGACTATGCGCGCCTGAAGGAGCACGCGGGCTCGCTCGAGAAAGCGCTCGAGGTGTTCGCGACCACCAGCCCCGACGCCTACGCGTCGTGGGACGAACCGGCGCAGACCGCCTTCTGGTTGAATGCCTACAACGCCTACACGCTCAAGGCTATCGTCGAGCATTATCCCATCCAGTCACGCCTGCTGCGCAGTGTCATCTATCCCGACAACAGCATTCGACAGATACCAGGGGTGTGGAAATCGCTGGAGTGGGAGGTGCTGGGCGACCGGAAGACGCTCGACGCCATCGAGCATGAGATCCTGCGCCAGGACTTCGATGAACCGCGCATCCACGCTGCGCTCGTCTGTGCCGCCATCAGTTGTCCGCCGTTACGCACCGAGCCGTTTACCGGCGCTGAACTCGATGCGCAGCTGGCCGACCAGATGCGCCATTGGCTGCGTCAGCCGGGCAAGTTCGCTATCGACCGCGAGGCCGGCCGTGTCTACCTCTCCAAGATTTTCCAGTGGTTCGCGGCAGACTTCGAATCGCAGTACGGCGACGTTGCACCGTTCAGCGACAGGGGCGACAAGGAAGGCGCGGTCTTGCACGCCGTCAGCCTGTACCTGCCCGAAGAACAGGCCGAGTATCTGCGCACGGGTGAGTACCGGGTGCGCTACCTGGACTACGACTGGACCCTGAACGACCAGGCGCTGGAGCGCGAGTAGCCGTGAGCCGCGCGCATACGCCCCCCGTGCTCGAACCCGCCGACGCGCACAACGCGGAACTGGTCAACCAGACGCATCCGCCGGACTGGGCCAACCCCGAGCCGGCGGAACGCTACAACCTGGTGGTGGTCGGGGCAGGCACAGCCGGCCTGGTCACGGCCGGGGCAGCCGCTACGCTGGGTGCGCGCGTCGCACTTGTTGAACGCCACCTCATGGGCGGCGATTGCCTGGTGGCGGGGTGCGTGCCCTCGAAGGCGCTCATCCGCGCCGCACGCGCAGCCGACGAAGTGCGCCGCGCCAACCGCTTTGGCGTGCATGCACCGGGGGGCTTCTCCGTCGACTTCGCCGAAGTCATGGCGCGTGTACGCCGGGTGCGCGCCGAGATTGCGCCGCACGATTCGGCCCGGCGCTTTGCGGACCTGGGCGCCGATGTGTTCTTCGGCGAGGGCCGCTTTGTCGACGCCGAGACCGTGGCGGTGGGGGAGAAGCGCCTGCGTTTTCGCCACGCGGTCATTGCCACCGGCGCCAGCCCCGCGGTGCCGCCCATCCCGGGCCTCGCCGAGGCGGGCTACCTCACCAATGAGACCGTGTGGTCGCTGACGGAGCGCCCCGCGCGCCTGGCCGTCATCGGTGGTGGGCCCATCGGCTGCGAACTGGCCCAGGCCTTCCAGCGGCTGGGTTCTCGCGTGGCCCTCTTCGAGCAGGGTGCGCAACTCATGCCGAAGGAAGACGGCGACATCGCGCAACGGGTGCACACCGCGCTCGAGCGCGACGGCGTCCTGGTGCAGACCGGCAGCGCATTGCAACGGGTCGAGCCAGGCAAGCGCGTCGTCTACACCCAGAACGGCACGGAATACGTCTACGACGCCGATGCGATCCTCGTGGCGGCAGGCCGCCGCCCGAACGTCGAAGGGCTGGGTCTGGATGCGGCGGGGGTGGCCAGCACCGAAAAGGGCGTCACCGTCGACGATTACCTGCGCACCACGAACCGGCGCATCTTCGCCGCGGGCGATGTCGCGTCTTCGTATCAGTTCACACACGCGGCCGATTTCGCCGCGCGTACGGTCATCCGCAACAGCCTGTTTGGCTGGCTGCCGGGCCACGCACGTGCCAGCAAGCTGCTGATTCCCTGGGTGACCTATACCGACCCCGAAGTCGCGCACGTTGGTCTTAACGAACGCATCGCGGCCGAGCGCGGGGTCGCCATCGATACCTACACCCTGTCGCTCGAAGAGCACGACCGCGCCATGATCGACGGTGCCACCCACGGCGTATTGAAACTGCACACGCGGCAGGGCAGCGGCCGCATCGTGGGCGGCACCTATGTCGCCGCGCACGCGGGGGAGAGTATCGGTGTGCTGACCCACGCGGTACAGTACGGCCGCACGATAGGGCAACTGGGCAAGGTTATCCAGCCGTATCCCACCACGGCCGAACTGTTTCGCTACATGGGCGACGAGGCGAGCCGGCGCACGCTCACGCCGCGGCTTACTGCGCTGCTGCGCCGCTTCTTCGCCTGGCAGCGCTAGCGGTCAGCGGCATAATTCCGGGGTTCCATGGTATATCCTCCGTAAGACTGCTGGGTTGTTTCCGGCCGCACCGGCGGAAAACGGAGGTTACTATCCATGTTGCGCATGCGTCTGATGCTTCTCACCCTCACCGTCAGCATGACAGCGCTTCTTCTCGGCTGTCCGCCGGCCAATGGCCCCACCGACCCCGTTCCCACGTTCAC
>CAYMLC010000394.1:0-3694 GCA_964390765.1 uncultured Nitrospirales bacterium | reverse complement strand
TACTGGCCGCCTGTCCGGTGGTGCACTTGACGCCCTACGGACCGTACACGCAATTGCCCGTACGCGTGGCGCGGGCCGACACCGCCGACACGCTGGCGCAGGTGCAGGCGCTGGTCGATGCGCTGGCTGCGCGCGAGGTCGAGGTGACGCTGCTCCGCTGGCCCTTCTGCGCCATCGAGGCCGCGCGCTGGCCGCGTGTCGCCAATCTGCAGCAGCACGTGCTGGACCCGCACGGCTACCAGGCAAGCGCACACAGCCTGGCCGAGCAATTCTACGAGTTGCGTCCGGCCAACATGCGCAAGGTGGTCGAAATCTACAATGCGCGCGGCATGAGCTTTCACAACCTGATCGATGCGGCCGCCCTGCCCTGGATCATCAACAAGCCCTACCTCTTCTTCTGGATCTGGTTTGCGCACCGGATGCTGCGCCACCTGAATCTGCTGCGCCAGCGCCTGAGCCGCCAGCCGGAAAGTGCCGCCCCCGAACTGACGCGGGTCGAGTCGTTGCGCCTGCACGAACAGCGCACCGCCAGCCCCACCTGCCGGCGCTGTGCCTTGTGCGCCATCTGTTCGCACCGCCCCGAGCCCGTGCGCCAGGCCTTGCCGGGTCTGGGTCTGACGGCGCAATCGGGCGAGCCGGTGTTCCAACCGCTGCACTATCGTGCGGAAACGCCCCGCAACCTCGAGCCGGATGATGCGGCGCGCGGGCACTTTTCCGAGCGGGCCCATGCCCTGGCCGGGCAGGCGCGGCACATGATGGCGGTGCGGGCGCCCGACCGTGAAATCGACGCGGCTTCGTACGCCATCGAAGAGCACATGACCCACCACATGCCGGGCTCGGTGCGGTGGTATTCCTTTGCCAATGCCGAGCTGCAGTCGACACCGCTGTGCACGATCGAGCCGCCATTCACCATCGCCTATACCGTGGGCGGCGGCTACGCCGAACAGGTGGGCTTCAGCTTTGGGCGCATGGCGCGCATCGTGTGTCCGATGGTGGCGGCGCAGCATCGCGTCGCGCTGCATGTCGACGCGGAAGGCGCGCACGTGCTCTTGCGCGATGGCGAATTGGTGCACCCGAGCGAGACCACCGACTTTCCTCTCGCGCCCCCGCGCCTGGCCGGGCGGCTCGAACCGCGGCTGAGCATCTGGAACATTGCGGGCGAAGTGGTGACCCAGGCGGTGCGCGTGTGGCAGGGCGAGGCCGCGCGCCCACCCGCACAGCCGGTGCGCTACAGTGTGCTGGTGGTGAGTACGCGCTATGCCCGCCGCTTGCAGGCCGTGCTGCAAGGTATCGTGCATCAGCGCGGTGTGCCGGCCGATTGCTTCGAGGTGCTGGTGGCCTATGTGCCCGGCATCGATGCAACCGACGACTTGCTGGACAGTATGCAGGCGGCGCACCCCGAACTGCGGCTGCTGCGCATGCCCTTTCCCGAAGACCACCACAAGCATAAGGGCTTCATGATCAATGAAGCGGCGGCGGCGGCATCGGGCGAATGGGTCGTATTGCTCGATTCCGACATCGTGCTGCCGCCCGACTTCTTCGCGCGGCTGGACGCCGAGGCCGATGGCGCGGTGTACCTGGCGCCGGACGGGCGCAAGATGTGCACGCCGGAAACGACGGCCATGATTCTGCTGGGTGAGGTACGGCCGTGGGACGAGTATGAAGCCCTCCTGGCGGCCCCCGGCGAATACCGGCACCACGAGTCCGACGGCTATCCCCCCGGCTTCTGCCAGGTGGTGCGGCGCGACGTGCTGGCCGCGCAACCCTACGCGGAGCTGCGCCATTTCGAGGGGTCGGACTGGTTGTTCAGCAAACGCGTGATCGACGCACACGGCAAGGAGAAGCGGCTCGACGGGATGCGCGTGCTGCACCTCGACCATGGCGGCAGTCAGTGGTACGGCACCGAGAAGCACCTGTGAGCCGGCGCGGCGCACGATGAAGCTGGCCTTCGTCGACCTGCTGTGGAACTGGCCGCCACGCGGCGGCGCCGATATCGACCTCTACCACGTGGCGGCCGCCTTGCACGCACGCGGGCACACCGTTCGGGTGCTGGCTGTAGACGTGGCCGGCGTGGCCGACCAGGGCGCGGTCGACCCGGCCCAGGCACCCTTTGCCGTGGCGCGGCTGGGGTTCACGCGCGCAGGCTATACACCGCACGCACTGGTGCGGCGGGTAGATGCCGCGCTGACAGACGACCCGCCCGACGTGGTGGTGGTGGCCGATGGTTTCCACATGAAGCCGCACCTGCTGCGCGGGCTGGCGCACTGGCCGCTGGTGGCGCGCTACTACGCGTACGAAGGCGTGTGCATCAGCAACCTCATGCACGTGCGCGATGGTGCACCGTGTCCGCTGGCGCTGCTCGATACGCCCGACGTCTGCCGCCGCTGCGCCACGGCCGCGCTTGCTGGCCGGCTGCGCACCGGCGCGCCGGAGGCCTGGCCGGTGGACTACATCGCCGCGCGGGCCTACGCGCCCGAGTATCCGCGGGTGGTGGCCGAAGGCCTGGCGGCCTGCCGCGCGGTGGTCGCGTCGAACCCGCGCATGGCCGGGCAGCTCGCGCCGCATATGCCACACGTCGCCGTGGTGCCGGGCGGGTGCGATGTGGCGCGCTTCGAAGCCACCACGCCGACGGGCGAGACGCCGCACGTGATCCTGCTGCCGGGCCGCGCGGAGGACCCGCTGAAGGGGTTGCCGGTGCTGCTCGCGGCGGGCGAACGGCTGGCGGCACAGCGCGACGACTTTGCCGTATGGGCCACTGCACCCGAAGACACGCCGGGGCCGCCCTGGTTCGAGGCGCTGGGCTGGCAGCCGCGCGACGCCATGCCCGGGCTGTATGCGCGCGCGGCCGTGGTCGCGGCGCCCTCGACCTGGGAAGAGCCCTTCGGCCTGATTGCGCTCGAGGCGATGGCCTGCGGACGCCCGGTGGTCGCCAGCGATACCGCGGGCCTGGCGACGATTGTGCGGCACGAAACCACTGGACTGCTGGCGCCGCCCGGCGATGCGGCCGCCCTGGCCGATGCGCTGGCGCGCCTGCTCGACGATGCAACGCTGCGCGCACAATACGGTGCGGCAGGCCGCGCCCATGTTCTTGAGCACTACACCTGGGAGCACGTGGCCGCCACGCATCACGAGCCCCTCTATGCGCGCGTGGCAGAGGGCGGCTGATGGCGCGCATTGCCTTCGCCGATTTGCTCTTTTCGTGGCCCGCAAACGGGGGCGCCGATGTGGACGTCTATCACGTGGCGCAGGGGCTACAGGCCCGCGGCCATGCCGTGCAGTTGTTCGGTGTCCACACGCGCGGCAGCACCGAGCGCGGCCGCTTCGAAGTCGATGCCCTGCCCTTTCCCGCCACGCGGCTGGTGTTCTCGCCCCGCGACTTTACCCCGCGGCGCGTGAGCGCAGAGGTGGCCGCCGCGATTGACGCCTTCGCACCGGACGTGGTCTTCGTCACGCACGGCTACGCATTCAAGACAGCGCTCTTGCAGGCGCTGGCGCACCACACGACCGTGGCGCGCTACTACGCTCACGAGCACGCCTGCCTGCGCGACCCGTGGCGTTTTCTGTCGGGCGAGCCGTGTCCGCTGGCCTTCTACCGCACGCCGGACTTCTGCCGGCGTTGCGCGCTCGAAGGGGAGGCCACCCGGCTGCGCCATGGCCAGCGCAACAGTTGGCTCGAAGAATGGGTAGGCGCCCG
>CAYMLC010000393.1:0-3695 GCA_964390765.1 uncultured Nitrospirales bacterium | reverse complement strand
GACGAGTCGCGGCATCGAGGCCGTTCGCAGGCCACGTTCGCGTTTTGCCACGGGCGGCTAGGGCAGTAGCAGTTCCAGGCTCGGCTTGATGTGCTTACGGAACTGGAAGAAGCCGCGGGTCGCATAGGGCCACAGGGTGTCGTCCCACGCGCGCCGCACGCGCGCGACAGCGATGCCCCGCTCACTGAGCGCCGGACTAAGTTCGTCGATGATCTCCTGCCACGGCCCAAGCGCCGGCTCGGGCACCAGCACCTGCGCAAGGTCGTGGGCTTCGGCCCACGCGACGACCGCCTCTTCCCAACCCGTGCTGTCCAATTCGGTCGCGTCTACACTAAAGTGCGCTGCCGCGCGTGCAAGACCGTCGTCGATGGCGTCGCGCTTGAACGTCTCCACCGCACCGGCAAACTGATAGCGCCCGGCCAGACGCTGATCCCACCCGGCCGCCACCGCCACCGGCGGCACGGTTCGTGGCAGCCCCACTTCGGGTACCAGGTCTTCACCGGTCAGTAACAGCCCAGTGCGTGCGCCGTGGTTGATAGTGTCCGCGGGCGGCACCGGTTGGCGTTCGTAGCCGATGTCTTCCTGCAGCGGCGCGGGCGACTCATTCAATTGACCGCCCGGATTGAAGCGTCCGCCGGTAAATTTTTCGATATTGCTGGCCCGCGCCACGTAGTGCTTGCCCGGCGTCTGAATACCGGCCACCCAACGCCAGCCGAGCGTGTTGCTCGCCGGGTCGCCATCGCGCAGGTGCCGGAAAAAGAAATCGGCGCCGAGGGACCACGGCAACTGCAAGGTGAAGATCCAGATGCTGGCGAACCACATGCGCGCGTGATTGTGCAGATAGCCCGTTTCCACCAACTCGCGCGCCCAATGGTTGAAGCACGCAATATCGGTCTCACCGGCCACGGCAGCCGCATAGCGCCCCTCGGCCGCCCGATCGAGCTGCTCGGCATCACGCGCAACCCACTGCCGGTAATCGCGCCAGACGGCCGGCCGCATCTGCAGCCACCCCTTCCAATAGGTGCGCCAGCAAACTTCCTGCACAAACTTATCGACCGCGTGGAAGCTGTATTGGTCGAGCACCCGCGCCAACACTTCCTGCTCCGTTACGAGCCGGTGCCGCAGGTAGGGCGACAGGCACGACACGTTCTCATGGTCTGTGGTGTCGTAGTTGCGCTCTTTGCCATAACGCGCGGCCCGCGGCAGGTAGGCTTCTAATCGCGCCAGACCCGCGTCGCGCGTGGCGGTCATTTCGCTCGTAACGGCCATTGCAGCTCTCCCTGGGTGCAGCTTTGCTGGTCCATCTGCAACAATCGAAGGGCCAGTGTATTTCGCTCCGTTCTGAAATAAGGAGAAAAACGTGCTCGCTACTGCCCTCCTCATCGCGACCGCCACCGCCCACGCGCTCGCACCCCCCGCGCCCGACACCCCTTTCCTCCAGGAAACGCACCACCCCTACCTGCTGGAGAGCGCCGATGCCAACGACGTGCGCGCCATAGCCGTGTGGGAGGGGCACGTCTACGCCGGCACCCGCGGCGGGCTCTATGCCCAACCACTCGATGCCGGGCAACCCGAATGGCAAGCCCTGATGCCGGCCGCCGAGGCGGGACCGGTCTTTGACGTCACGCCGGACGGCGACCGTCTGTGGGTCGCGGCGTGGAACGGGCTGTGGCAGTGGGACGGGGCCGACCTGCAACGCACGGAAGGGGTCCCGGGGCCGGTGTCTTACGTTGCCGCAGGAGAAGGCGGCGCACTTGTGGCGCTTGGTCCCGAAGGGCTTTGGCGGCGCACCGCAACGGGCGCGTGGCGCGCCGGCCCCATGCCCTTCGCGCGCAGCATTCGCGCGGCGCATCTCGATGCAGACGGCACGTTGTGGGTGGCGACGGGAATGGGGCTGTATCAGGCCACCGGCGAGCGGACCCGCCTCTTCGACGATGAACAGGAAATCATCGCCGCCAACGTGCACGGCCTCGCGCGCGATACGCAGGGCCGCCTCTGGGCCGCGGGGCTCGGCGGCGTTACCGTCTATGCCGGTGGCGCGCCCGTGAAGCGGCTGACCACAGCGGATGGACTGCCCTCCGCCAATTGCACGGTCGCCGTGCGCGGACCGCGCGGCCACATGTGGATTGGCACGGAGCTGGGGGTTGCGCGCTGGGAGGGCGAGCGCTTTGCCGTGCGGTGGAACAAGCGGTGGCTGTTGAACAATGCGGTGCGCGACATCGCGTTCGGTCCCGAAGGCGACGCGTGGGTGGCGACGGCCGGCGGGGTGAGCGAACTGCGCATGCGCGAGATGACGCTGGCGGACAAGGCGGACTACTTCTACGACGAATTGATCGAGCGCCATGTGCGCGAGCCGTGGTTCGTCGAGGGCGTGCAACTCGCGACGCCGGGCGACCGCAGCACGTGGATGCCGGAAGACGACGACAACGACGGCCAGTACACCGCGCAGTATGTGGTGATGGAATGCTTCCGCTACTTGGTGACCGACGACCCCAAGGCGCGGGAGAATGCGCGCAAGGGCATGCAGGCGCTGCTGCGGCTGCAGACGATTACCGGCACGGATGGCTTTGTGGCGCGCACCTTTATCCCCAGCGACTGGGAGCAGATGCACGACGCCAACCGCGAATGGACACCGCGCGAGCGCGCAGACCGCAAGGTGAGCGACCCCCGCTACAAGCCCGTGGAAGAACGCTGGCGCCCCACACCGGATGGCGAATGGCTGTGGAAGGGCGACACCAGCAGCGACGAAATCACCGGGCACTTCTACTTCTTTCACTACTATTACGACCTGGTGGCCACGGAAGAAGAAAAGGAAACACTGCGCACCCACGTGGCCAAGGTGATGGACTACATTATCGACGGGGGGTACGTGCTGCGCGACATCGACGGCGAATCGACGCGCTGGGGGGTGTGGGCGCCTGAGCGCCTGAATGAGGACCCCGACTGGCAAGCCGAGCGCGGCGTGAACAGCGCCGAGATCTGCTCGTTTCTGCTGGTGGCGCACCACATTACGGGCGACCAGAAGTATCGCGACGAGTATGAGCGCCTGCTGTTTGAAGGGAACTATCTCGAAAACATTCGTACCGCGAAGAACTATGGCGCCTCGCAGAACACACGCATTGACGACATTCTGCTGACCCTTACCTTTCCCGCCCTGTTCAAGTACGAAGACGACCCCGATATCCTGGCGGAGTACCGAGAGAGCCTCGAGCGCTGGTATGCCGGCATCGCGAATGAACAAAACCCGTGGAGCAACTTCACCTACGGCATGATCACCGGACTGCCGCCCGCGCTCGAAGACTCACTCTTCTTCCTGCGCGATGCGCCGCTCGACCGGATGAACTGGCGCTGGGACCACACGCTGCGAGAAGACATCCAGATCGTGCGCGCACCCATCCTCGAGCAGCCGAGCACGCACCGCCTCTTGCCGCCGAGCGAACGCGCGGTCGTGCGCTGGGACAAGAACCCCTGGATGCACCAGGCGGGCGACGGCGGCCGCACGGAATGGGCGCCGACCTTCTGGCTGCTGCCCTACTGGCAGGGCCGCTACGCGGGGTACATTGCCGCACCGGAAGAGTGAGGCGCAGCGCAACGACCGCACGGTGTGCAGAGATACGAGCGCGATCGCGCAGCGCCCGCAACGACCAAACAGCCAACGCCTTCCGCGGGCAGCGCAAGGCCTTCAAGAGACCGCA
>CAYMLC010000392.1:0-3700 GCA_964390765.1 uncultured Nitrospirales bacterium | reverse complement strand
AGGGCGAAGGCGCGGCACCCGAAGCAGCGCTCGCCGGCAGCTATCTCGTCACGGCGAGCGGCACGGGCCAACTGCGCCTCGACCTGATCGACGACGACACCATCTATGACGCGGTGTGGAATCCCCTGGGCAAGGCCTATCTGGACCACGCCCCGCGCGACGGCGATTTCTTCGACGGCGATGTGGCCGCGCTAAACGGCGGCGTCGTAGACGGGGGCGCGCTGCTTGCCTGTGCGCCACCGGTGCCAGAAGGCGAACCCGAAGGAGAGGGACTCTTCGAAGGCGAGGGCGAAGGGGAAGGCGCCAGCGAAGGGGAAGGCGAGGGCCTGAACGAGGGTGAAGGCACTGCGGAAGGCGAAGGCACCGCGGAAGGCGAAGGCACCGCGGAAGGCGAAGGCACTGCGGAAGGCGAAGGCACCGCGGAAGGCGAAGGCACAGCGGAAGGCGAAGGCGAAGGCCTGAACGAAGGGACGCCAGAAGGCGCGGCGGAGGGAACGACCGAGGGCACCGCCGAAGGCGAAGCGACGGCCGAGGGTGAGGCCGAGCCACCGTGTCCCATTGCCACGCTGCACAGCGCCGACACCGAAGCGGACAACATGATCGACCTGAGCGAACTGTTGCGCGTCATCCAATTCTTCAACACCGGGCCGTTTGGCTGCGCGGCCTTTACCGCCGACCGGTTCTTGCCGCAGGGTACCGACCGCAGTTGCTGTCCGCATGCCAGCGACTATGCACCCCAGAACTGGGAGATCGGTCTGGGCGAACTGCTGCGCCTCATCCAGTTCTTCAACAGCGGCGGCTATCGCAACTGTGGCGACAAGCAGGAAACGGAAGATGGCTTCTGCCCGGGACTAAGCTGAAGAAGCCACGCCCACCGCGCGCGAGGTCTGCCGCGGCCAACGGCAGCGAGGCGGCACACGTTTAACCCCTCCCCGTCTGTCTTCTCATCTACATTTGTTCGTTCGTGCCCCTTGTGCCCTGCTGCATGCTTGTCATCGCCCTTGAACCGCAGCTCTCCTCACGCCACACTGAGACCCTCGTAGGCAGCAATCGCGCGGAGTAGGCGCGCAACCGGTCTGCCGCGCGGCAGCCTGTCCGCCGGCCGGCCCGGAGGCAGGCAATATGAACCGGCGGCAATTCCTCTCCACCGTGGCGGCCAGCGCCCCACTCTTCGTCAGTGCGCGCGCACTCGGCCGCGAGGGCCCCGCACCCAGCGAAACCGTGAATGTGGGCATGATCGGCCTGGGCGGCCGCGCCCGCGAGATGGCCAAGACCATCGGCACGATGGACGGCAGCGTGCGCATCCGCGCGATTTGCGATATCCACCAGCCCTCGGTCGACGAGTGGATGGCGGCCATGCCCACCAGCGAGCGCTGGACGCCCTATCTCGATTTCCGCACGATGATCGAGCAGGAGAATCTCGACGGGGTGCTGGTCGAGACCACAACGCATGCGCGCGCTTGGATCACCTGCCATGCGATGGCCATGGGCTGCGACGCCTATATCGAGAAGCCCGCCTCGCTCAGCATTGCCGAGGGCCGCGAGATGGTTGACTGTGCGCGCAAGTACGACCGCGTGACGCAGGTAGGCACGCAGCAGCGCTCGATACCGCTGAACAATTGGGCGAGCGACCTGGTGCAACAGGGCGCCATCGGCAATGTGCACACGGTGCTGGCGCCCAACTTCATGGGGCCGCACACCTGGGAAGGCGGCCGCGCACAGCCCACCCCCGCCAACGACGCCAACCCCGGCTGGTGGGATGTCTGGCTGAACCAGACGCCCTGGCGCCCCTACCACCCCGAGCTCTTCCACCGGTGGATCATGTTCGAGGAGTACGACGGCGGCGGCCAGAGCTTCGGCGTGACCGGGTGGGGCACACACAGCTACGACCAGATGCAGCGCGGACTCGGCACCAGCGAGACCGGCCCCGTCGAGCTGATGCTGCTCGAGCCCGTGCGCGACAAGCGCTGCGGCATCTATCCGCGCCGCGAGATACAAGACAGCGAGACGGGCCGCCCCTACTACGACATGGTGGCGCGCCACCACGGGCCACGCGCCGATGTGAAGCTGCGCTATGCCAACGGCACCGAAGTGCTGCTCACGCTCGACAGCGACTGGGGCCCCGGCCTCGGCTGTATCTTCATCGGCGACGATGGCCAGATCGAAGTGAACCGCGACATGATCTCGGGCACGCCGGAAGTGCTCGACCAGGCCCGCCGGCCCGACGCACTGTCGATCATGGAGACCGCGCCGCACATCTACGACTGGGCCGACGGCATCCGCACGCGCCGCCGCTGCACGGCCGACATCGAATACGGCCACCGCAGCACGTCGCTCTGCTATCTCGTCAACATCGTGCGTACCCTGGGCGACGTCGGCCGCACCCTGCACTGGGACCCCGACGCCGAACAATTCACCAATGCCCCCGAAGCCAACACCATGCTCGCGCGCGAACGCCGCCCGGGCTACGAACTGCCGGCCTGAGCGCCGCGGAGAAGCCGCCATGCTGAAGAACACCGTGCTGGGAATCGTGTGCGCCACCCTGCTGCTGGGCGCCAGCGAGACAAAGACGACCGAAGCACCCGCCGGCACCGAGAGCTGGCGGGCGCTCTTTGACGGCGAGACCACCGACGGCTGGGAGGCCGTGGGCCGGGCCGAATGGACCGTGGAAGACGGCGTGCTCATCGGCCGGCAAGGCAATCGCCACCGCGGCGGCGACCTGTTGACCACCGAGACCTTCGGCGACTTCGAACTCGAAGTCGTCTACCGCGTGAACTGGCCCGCCAACAGCGGCATCTGGTTCCGCTATCAGGCCCCCGACCAAGCCTACCAGGCCGACATCCTCGAATACGTCGACCCCGAAGCCTACAGCGGCACCCTCTACAGTCCCGGCAAACTGTTCCTCGCCATCAACGAAGACCCCGACCTCGACCACCAAGACGACTGGAACACCCTGCGCATCCACTGCCAGGGCGACCGCCTGCAAATCTGGCTCAACGGCAAACAAACCGCCGACGTCACCGACCCCGGCCAAGCCGACGGCCGCATCGGTATCCAAGTCCACAGCGGCGACGGCTTCGGCGACATGCGCATCGAAGTGAAGGAAATGAAAGTGCGGGGGGTATCCTAAGCCATTACTTCTTAGTGGAAGCAAGGCAGTTGATTGTTGTCTTGGTCAGCACGTACACTAGTACATAAGGTGCTCCAGATAGCCGTTCGCACACCTCAAAAGTGCATATAGCGAAAGTTGAAGTCTCGCAGCACCGGGGGCTTCAAGATTAGGGGGGTCCGCGTCAATTGAACCTAAACGTCAACACACCTCGTTCCCAAATTGGGCCCATTTACTTCAAGGCACTTGCTGTAAGAGTTAACCACTAAGGCAGGCCCTGACATAGAACCTGTAACAGATCTCCGTGCATACATTGATGAGAACGGCGACGCAGGCCTGAACGTCGGGACGCCCGGCTGCTCACGGCTCTTCATTGTGGTTGCCGTGCTTGTAAGCGTGAAGCATTATGAAACCGTTGCCACCAGGATCAATAAGCTTCGTTATCAGCGGATGAGCGACGCTGAATTGAAGAGTGCGCGTGTGGGCAGGAACCACAGGCGCAGGCAGGAACTACTCCAGGAGATGCAGGGGCTTCCCTAGAGGCTATCCCAAAACCTGCTTGAGCAGCAAGATGGCGCAACTGAAGTGGAG
>CAYMLC010000391.1:2445-3711 GCA_964390765.1 uncultured Nitrospirales bacterium | reverse complement strand
ACCGGCGGCGGGCTGGCGCTGGATTCCCCACCAGGCGAGGTCGGCCACGGCCAGCCAGAAGCCCGCCATCGGGATGTACATCCAGTGTTCGGCCAGGGGCGCGTTGAGCGGGAAGAGGCCGGAGATGGGCAGCCAGTTGAGGAGGAACCAGGCGATTCCGAAGGTGACGCGCGGCCGCTGCATGCGCGCCGCCCAGACGGCCATGGCGATAAGCGCCACCAGCAGGGCGTAGCCGAGCGCGGCCGTCCACGCAGGCACACCGGCGAGCGTCTGCTCCATGTGCAAGCCCACAGGCCAGAACAGCATGCGCAGGTATTCGGTGAATGCCATGCCGGTCTGGACGATGCGCGTGCCGACTGATGCGGGCGTGGTGGCGCCGCCACCGTCGCCGAAGCTGAGCACGGTAAGCCGCAACGCCGCATAGACGGCAACGAGTGCCGCACCGATGGCCACGGGTATCCAGTCGGTAGGACGTATGGGGTCGGCGGGAGCTTCGCCGGTGCGAGGCGTGGTGAGGCGTGCGGCCGGCACCACAAGTGCCAGCAGGAAGGGGTACATGGCGGCGGCTTCTTTACTCAGCAGGCCCCCGATGCCGAAGACCGCGACGCCCGCCAGCGCGACCGGGGCCGGTGGACGGCGCACCGCGTGAATGGCGCAGAGCAGGCCTGCATAGACAAAGGTGGCGGCCATGAGGTCGGCGCGGCCGCTGATATAGGCGACGGCCGCATTGTGCAGCGGATGCACGACGTAGATGGCCGCGACCGCAAACTGCACCGTGTGCGGCGCACCGAGCCGGGCGAGGATCAACAGCCACAAAAAGGCGGCGGCCACGTGCCAGAGCATGCTGGTCAGGTGGAAGACGAAGGTCGAGACGGCGGGCGGCTGAAAAGCTTCGGCGGCAGGTGCGGGTCCACCGGCCAACTGGTAGTCGAGCATGAACGAGGCCGACACCAGCGGCCGGTAGAAGTTGCCCTCGCCCCGGCCGAAGGCGTGCTGGTTTTCCGCGAACAGTTGAAAGAACTGGCCGGGGTCCTGCACGTGCCGGTGCAGCAGTACCGACGAGGCATCGTCCCACACCCAATCGCCATCGAGCGTATTGGCGTACGTCGCCAGCCCCAGCACCGCGATGGCGATGGCGGCGATGCATTGAAAACGCGTCTCGGTCACCGTGCCGTCTCGCGAATTTCCTGGGGGCTAGCCGGCCATGACCGTAAAGGTCTCGCGGATTTCCTGCGTGGGCTGATAGATGACCTCGATGCCGGCGTT
>CAYMLC010000391.1:0-2435 GCA_964390765.1 uncultured Nitrospirales bacterium | reverse complement strand
TTGCCAATGATCTCTTTCAGGCGCAGCGTGTCCTGGTAGAAGCGGTCGCCCTCACGCACCTGCATCGGATACTGCGCCCCGGTCTGCGGGTCGATAACGGTCAGCATCACGTAGGCGGTATCCCCCTGCGAAAAGAAGCCGCGTATGGCAACGTTGGGCTGCGCGATCATGAGGTCGGCCCAGCGTTCGTGCGATTCGAAGCGGGTGCTGCCCGGCTCGAGGATCTTGTAGACCCCCACTGCCCCCTTCAAGATGCGGGCCTGCTTGCTGCGGCGTGTCTCGCGAATACGCTGCTCCACTTCGTTCGTAATGCGGCGGCGGGCTTCATCGATGTTGATGGCGCTGCGGTGGCGCGCATAGGCCGTCTGGAACGCATTGGGTATCGAACTGGCATCGGCCACGGTGATGTCCTGCTGCCAGAGCGCGGAGATGGGCTGGCGCAGGTCCTGATAGATTTCCTCCGCTGTCGGCGGCGGCGGCTCTTCCGGCTCTTCGGGTTCGGGGGCCGCCTGTTCGCAACCGGCCAAGAGGATGACGAGTACGGGAAAGACAATAGCACTGGTGCGTGCCCACATGGCCGCATCTCCTCGGTAGGCGCTTCTGGCGCCGCGCTGCACTGCGAAGCGAAAGGTAGCACAGGGGTGCGCAAGGCGACAATGCGCGCACGGTGGATCGCGCCGCATCTTTGCGCACGTCATGCTTATTGGTGTATCTATTGCGGGCCGGCGATCCGCATGGCATTGGGGAAGGTACACTTACTTATGAGCACAATACTGCTTGTCGACGACGATGTCGACCTGGCGGAACTCGTGAAGGCGAAGCTGTCGGCGGAGGGCCACACGGTCTACGTCATTCACACGGGCGATGGCGCCTTCGAGATGGCCAAGCAGGTCAAGCCCGAACTCGCCATCCTCGATATCATGCTGCCGGGGCAGACCGGCTATCAGATTTGCCGTCGGCTACGTAAAGACCCCGAGCTGTACCGGGTGGGCGTACTTATCCTCACGGCGCTGGGTGAAGAGCCGGAAGTGCTGCACGGGTTGGAGCAAGGGGCCGACGACTACCTTTCCAAGCCGTTCAAGCTCGACCGCCTGATGGACAAGATTGCTTCGCTGACGGCGCTGCTGCAGCAGATTGATGCGCGCAACCGCATCACGAATCTCCCGGGCACCGATGCAATCAAGCGCGAGATCAATCACCGGCTGGCGCGCGAATCGGCCATCGCCGCGGTCTATGTAGACGTGGTGGGTTTCAAGGGCTATTGCGCGGTGCATGGACAGGAGGGCCAGCGGCAGTCGCTCGAGTTCATGAGCAAGCTGCTGGTCGGCCTGACGCGCAACATGGGCTGCTATGAGTGCTTCATCTCGCACATGGGCGGCGAGCACTTCGTGGTGCTGCTCAAACTCGACGATTACGAGCGCTTCTGCAAGGGGCTGCTGCATCAGTTCGACCAGGAGAGCCGGCAACTCTACAGCGAGCAGGAGCGCAAGCAGGGCTATATGGTGGCGCGCGACCGCCACGGCAAGGAAGTGCGCGCGCCGTTGATGGCGCTTTCGGTGGGTGTGGCCCATACGCGCTACCGCCGCTACAAGAGCGCGAAAAAGATGTTCGAGGTTCTGGCACAGGTCCGCCAGATGGCGCAGCCGAAAGACGGCAAGAGCGCGCTGTTTGTCGACCGGCGCCGCACGGACCGCTAGCCCCATGCGCCTGCGGTGCTGGCTCTTGGGCGCACTGCTGCTGGGTGCAGGCTGTGGGACAGCCACGCTCCCCGAAGACCTCGAGGCGCGCGTGCAGGCAGCCGAGCCGCGCTGGGAAAACTACGACGAAGACCTGAAGGGCATGATCGGCGCGGCGGCCGTGGCCCTCTGGGCAGGCGAGGTGCGCAGCGCAGTGCATGCCGGCGCCGTCGTAGAGGTGGAGCTCGACGTCGCGCCGCCGTGGACCGAACAAGCGGCCAGTATCCCCCTGCTCCTGCGCACGCCGAGCGGAGACGTGGTGCGGGCCGTGGCGGAACGCAGCACCGGCCCGCATCGCACCTACCGCTTCCCGCTCGAAGATGCCGCGGCGCCGGGACAACTCTCCTGGGTGCAGGTGCGCCTGCCGGGCGCTGAACGCCGCCTGCCGCTGGACAGTGCGGGCACCTGGCGGCCGCGCCCGTGAGTGCACCGGAAATCACCTATGTGGCCGAGGGGCGCATCGCGCGGCTGCAACTCAACCGGCCGGACCACGGCAACGCCATCACCGCGGCGATGCCGGGCCAGCTCGCCAGCCTCGTCGAACGCGCCAATCTGGATCCCGCTATCCACGTGATTCATCTGTCGGGCGCGGGGCGCGGTTTCTGCGGCGGCTACGATTTGGCGTTGAGTGCCGAGCGCATGTCTGCGGACGATGCAGCCGGCGGCGGATTTGGCGTCGAGATCGCGCCGGCGGGCACC
>CAYMLC010000390.1:1907-3712 GCA_964390765.1 uncultured Nitrospirales bacterium | reverse complement strand
CGCGCCCCTCGAAGCGTGTACTCGTGATCCGGCCGCCGGACCCCTCGTCAAGCTGGAAGGTGTCCAACACCTCGAACGTGTCGGGGTCGACCGCGACCACAACAGAGTCGGGGATGACGTCTTCTGGCCCCATGCACTCGAGGAACGCCGTTGCGCCCTGAGCCGGACAGCCGGCCGGACGGCCAAAAGACTTCGTAACAATCGTGCCGTCACGCAAGACGGTGAACCCGTTGTAGGTGATGTCCCGCGCATCGGTGTCTGGTGGAGTGGGCAATTCCAGTTCATCAAGGACGAAGCCCGTAGCGGGGTCGATGCGCGCCAAGCGAATACCATAGATGGCATAGATGTCGCCGTTGCCATGCGCGGTGACAAGTCCGGGCCACATGAATTCGCCGCGTTCTCGCTGATTGCGCAGCATAGTCCGCCACACCAGTTCCCCCGTGAAGCTGTTAAACTTGACGATATAGGCCCCCATCGCCTCCTCGACCTCGCCACTGGTTCCCCCAAAAAGGAACACCTCATTCGCGTCGCGGGTCACGATGTTGTATGGGGTGATGTGACGTCCCGCGAAGACTCGCGTAATGACCACGTTAGCATCGCGATCGGTAAGCGAACCCGCGAAATCGGCCTTGTGGGTGTGGGTCCGCTCGACATCGGCGTGTTCGAAGGGCGTCACCGTGTCATACAGCCCGGTCGTCGTAGGGCCGGTGGCGCGGCCGCCCGTTAACGGAAACTCGCCCGATAGGCCATCCGGTGAAGGGCAGCCCGATAGTGCAGCTAACGAGAGGGTCGCCATGGCCATGAACGAAGAGTTAAGGAGGTTCATCTAGCGCCTTCCCAGTTACGTGCACCAAGGGTAATCGCCGTGTGCACTTCTGAATCCGAAAGTGGGTCACGGCATTCGCCCGGTTACACGAGCCGCTCTGCAGGGTGAGATGACATCGTATCTACCTGACAGTGGCTGCTTTTGATTGCAGTGGCGAAGAATCGGGCTATGTGGCCGAATGCCTCGAGATTCCGGTGGTCACGCAGGGTGCGACGCTCGACGCGACCGTAGCCAACCTGCGCGAAGCGACGGAACTGCACCTCGCGAGCGAAGATCTCGCTGGACTGTGTCTCGTACCCAATCCGACAATCGTCGTCACCATGGAGTTGGAAGGCGTACATGCCTAAGCTCCGGCGGATGTCCGTACGCTTTTTCGAACGGAATGTCTCATCTCTCTTCTGCGAGGAATGAGCCCCCCGCTAACGTTGAATACCCCACCTCTCGTGTTGACCACTCGCTGGTCGGGCCGGTACGCGGCCCGTGGCTTCCCCCCCTCCCCACGTTGACCCTGTTCCCCCCCACGCCGTATGTTCCGGGCCATGGCTACGATGACGCGCAGGAGCTTTATGCAGACGGGTATTGCGGGATTGGCGGGGCTGACCTTGGCGGGCAATGTGCTGGCGGAGGTGCGGCGGCCGCTGAAGATCGCGCGGGTCGAGTTGTGGCCGGTGCGCTATCCGACGGTGATGCGCTTCAAGTTCTTCGAGGGCCCGGTCTCGGGCGGTGGCCGCCCGGCGATTATCCTGCGCATCACGGCGGACGACGGCACGGTGGGCTGGGGCGAGAGTGTGCCCATTCCGCGTTGGAGCTACGAGACGCTCGAGGGCGCGGTGGCCACGATCGAGAACTATCTGCGTCCGGTGATCGTGGGCATGGAGGCGTTCGACCTGGCGGGCATCCACGCGGCGATGAACCGCGAGGTGGCCAACGGATTCAGCACGGGCGCCCCGATTACCAAGGCGGGCATCGATATCGCCCT
>CAYMLC010000390.1:0-1897 GCA_964390765.1 uncultured Nitrospirales bacterium | reverse complement strand
GCCAGGCGTCGGGCCTGAACCTGGCGCAGCTTTGGGGCCGGGGCACGCCCGACGACCTGCTGCTGAGCTGGACGCTCAATCCGCAGACCCTCGACGATGTGCCCGGCCTTATCGAACAGGGGCGTGCGCGGGGCTACGAGAACTTCAATGTAAAGGTCGCGCCGGACCTCGACTTTGACGTGGCGCTGTGTCGCGCCGTGAAAGAGGCGGCGCCCGGCGGCTTCCTCTGGGCCGATGCCAACGGCGGCTACGACCCCGCAACGGCGATGCGGGCGGCGCGGGCGCTGGCGGAACTGGGCGTACCCGTGCTCGAGCAGCCGGTACGGCCGAACCAGATCAGCGCGCTGCGTGACCTCAAGGCCCTGGGCGCGCTGCCCATCATCCTGGATGAGGGCGTGGTCTCGCCCACCGACCTGCTCGAATATATCCGCCTCGGCTGTTGCGACGGCATGGCCATGAAGCCGGCCCGTTGCGGTGGCCTGGTGAGCGCGGTGAAACAGCTCGACCTGTTGAAGGACGCGGGGCTGCTGTTTCTGGGGAGCGGGCTGACCGACCCGGATATCTCGCTGGCGGCCTCGCTGATTCTCTACGGCGCGTATGGGCTGGACCGGCCGGCGGCGCTGAACGGCCCGCAGTTCCTGGGCGCCAGCGTGCTCGCCGAGCCGTTTACGGTGAGCGGCGGGCGCATCCCCATTCCGAAGGGGCCGGGGCTGGGCATCACGGTAGATGAAGATAAGGTGGCGGCCCTGGCCGCTGGCGAATTGGAAACGGAGCAAGCCTAGATGAATACGCTGCTGGCGCTGCTGGTTGTGGGCGCGATGAGCGTCGAAGAGGGCCCCACCACCTTGACGGTGCAGGAGGACGGTCAGCCCGTGCTGGTGTATCACCGGGCGCCCAATCCCGATTTGCCGGCGCCCCGGCGCATGGTGCGCGCGGGCTATGTGCATCCGCTGTATGGCCTCGATGGCGACGTGCTGACGCAGGACCTGCCGCTCGACCATCTGCATCATCGGGGCATGTACTTTGCCTGGCCCGAAGCGGCCTATGGGGCGCGTGACTTCGACATCTGGCATCTCGAGGGCGTGCGGCCGCGGGTCGATTCGGCCACGCACCGCACGCAGGGCGACAGCGTGGTACTGGAGCTGGACCAGCGCTGGAGCTTCGACACGCGGCCCGAAAGCGAGATCGTGGATGAGAAGGTCACACTGGTCGTGCAGCCGGCCGAGGGCGACACGCGCGCCATCGACCTGACGGGCGTCTTCACGAACACGGGCGAGCGCCCCTTCCGCCTTCTGGGTGCGGATGACAAGGGGTACGGCGGCTTCAACATCCGGCCCGACGCACGGCGCAAGCCGTTGACGTTTCATGCCGCCAGCGGACCGATAGCGGAGGACGTGCTGGAGTTGGACTCGCCGTGGGCCGCGGTGAGTTCGACCAATGCCGACGGCGTGGAAAGCGGCGTGGCGGTGTTTCAGCACCCGGATAATCCCGGCTACCCACACGACGGCTGGATTCTGCGGCATTACGGTTTTCTGGGCGCATCGTGGCCGCACCTCGAGCCGTACGTTCTCGAGCCGGGTGAATCGGTCACCCTTCGCTATCGCGTGCTCGTTTACCGTGGGGACGCCGCAGAGGCGGGGGTGGCAGCGGCCCACGCGGCGTATGTGTCCGCCGCCGAATAATCGCTTGCGGCTGGACGTAATAGGTGGCGCAGGCTGGGCGGGGTTGCGCGGCATGTCGTGTTGCTTGTCATTGCCGGATTAATCGCTTTTGCCTATACTGCGCCATAGCCTTACAACAGCCCTAAAGGAGGCGCTATGGATCCGCTCCACAGCACGCTGCGCCGCATCCAGCGCCGGCTTACCTTGCAGCGCTGGCTCGATCTCAGCACCGACGC
>CAYMLC010000389.1:0-3723 GCA_964390765.1 uncultured Nitrospirales bacterium | reverse complement strand
GATCGTCTGGGCCTCGCTCGCCGTCTCCATGACCGTCGCCACCCTCGCCCTGACCCTGATGAACGGCCCGGTCCGGCCCGACGCGGACCTCACCGCCGCCGGCATCGAGGCGCCAAGCGGCTCGTGGCAGGACCGCCTGCTCTCGTTCGCCCCGGGCACAGGCAAGGCCGCGTTCGACGGCATCGTGATCCACCACTCGGGGGTCACCTCCGGCTCGGCAGCGTCGATCCGCAAGGCCCACGCCGAGCGCGGCATCCGCAACCTCGGCTACCACTTCGTCATCGGCAACGGGCACGGCGCCCACGACGGCGAGATCCAGGTCGGCGCCCGGTGGGTCCGCCAGCAGCCGGGGCCCATGTGGTCGGCCCGCGGGCGCGTGCCCTCAACCAGACCACCATCGGGATCTGCCTGGTCGGCGACGGCGACCGCCGGCCCGTGACCCACGAGCAGTTCGCCTCGCTCATCCAGCTCGTCCGGACGCTGCAGGAGGCCTACGGCATCGACGGCGACCGCGTGGATATGCACGCGGCGCTCAAGGACTTCGACGTGCCGCTGCTGGGGGCCTATGCGCCGCGCGATGTCTTTATCACGCCCGAGGAAGCGCAGACGCTTTTCGATACCGTGGCCACGCCGGACAAGAAGCTGCTGGTCCTCAGCAAGGACAACGGCTGCGAAGAAGACTACGACCACGTCGACCTGATGTTCGGCAAGAATGGGCGCAAGGAAGTGTACGAGCCGATTGCGCAGTGGCTGAAGGCGCATCCCATTACCGAACGCGTTACCGCGGAAGAAATCGAGAACGAACCGGAAGCCGCCCATACCGTGGTCGTGGCCGAGACCGACCGCGCCGCGCTATTGACCGGCGCCACCTATGCCCACTTGAAGGCTACTACGCCGGCCGAAAAGGTAACGCTGGAAGACGAACCCATCGATGCGGACTCGCCCACGCCGCCCGGCGCGGCCGCGCCGCCCGCCGAGGCCGCGCCGCAAGCAGAAGCCGCACCGCAAGCAGAAGCCGCACCGCAAGCAGAAGCCGCACCGCAAGCAGAAGCCGTCGAGCCCATGCCCGACGCCGCCCCCATCTCGGCCGTAGAAGCGCGCGCCCGCGAAGCCGGCACCCCGCGCATTCCGCTGCCCGATGCGGACCTCGTGCACAGCGCGCTCGACGACGACGTGCCTGCGCCCAGGAAGGCCGCCTACAAGACGGCGAGCAAGAAGGCTACGTCCAAGAAAGCTACGTCCGAGAAAGCGGCATCGAAGAAGGCCGAAGCCAGTAAGGCCAAAGCCAGTAAGACCAAAGCCAAGACGCAAGCGGCCAAGAAGAAAGCAGCGGCCAAGACGGCGGCCAAGACGGCGACCAAGATGGCGACCAAGACCTCGGCCAAGACCTCGGCCAAGACGACGGCCAAGAAGAGCAGCACCAAAAAGACCAGCACCGGCGAAGCTGCGCCCAAGAAAGCCGGGCCCAAGAAAGCCGCCGCGAAGAAGAAGTCGGCAACGACAAAGAAGCCGGCGACCAAAAAGAAATCCGGCAGTTAATGGCGGGGCCTATACCCGCGCATTCGCCGGGCCGCCGCCCCAGGCGACCGCCGCAAAGACACCCGACAAAGGAGGGGAAAGACGATGTTTGAGCACGACAAGATGAACCGCCGCACCTTTCTCGGTGGCCTGGTCGCCGGCGCCACCGCCACTGTGCTGCCCGCCACGGCCCAGGCCGCATTGCCGATGCCGCCCATCACCGTCTTCTCGAAGCATCTGCAGTTTCTCGACTACGAGGAACTGGCGAAGACCTGCCGCGAACTGGGCCTCGACGGCGTCGACCTGACGGTGCGCCGCGGCGGACACGTGTTGCCGGAGAACGTGGCCACCGACCTGCCACGCGCCACCGATGCCATTCGGAGCGAAGGCCTCGAAGTGAACATGATTACGACGCGGCTGGCCTCGGGCGACGACCCGGACGCCCGCCCCATTCTCGAGGCGGCGGGTAAACTGGGCATTCAGTATTTCCGCTGCGGCGGCCACAGCTATGACCCCGACGGCCCGCCCATCATGGACCAGCTCGATGCGATGGTGCCGCAGCTGCGCGCGCTGGCCGAATTGGCCGAGGCCAACGGCATGTACGGCGGCTACCACAACCACAGCGGCTACGACCGTGTGGGCGCCCCCATGTGGGACCTGCACTACCTGTTCGAGCAGGTCGGCTCGCCACATATCGGCAGCAACTTCGACGTGGGCCACGCCACCGTCGAAGGCGCCTACGGCGACTGGCGCATTACGGCGAAGCTGCTGGCGCCGCACGTGAAGATGAGTGCAATCAAGGATTTCCGCTGGGAAGGCACCGAACCCGACTGGGTACCGCTCGGCCGCGGCCTGGTGCCGGTGCGCGGCTTCTACGAAATCTTCCACGCGGCGGGCTGGCAGGGGCCGGTGTCGCTGCACTTCGAATACAACCCCGGCGGCCGCGACGAACTGCTCGAAGATATCGGGCGGGCGGTACGGCGCGCGCGCATCGAGTTGAAGCGCGCGGGCTACGCGGAAGCCTGAAGGACGGCTGCTGGCATGGTAGAAGATCCCGCGTGGTGGAGTGACGCCGGCCCGTGGTTAGACGTCGCTGTGGCCGTAATCGGCTGGGGCCTCTTCGGCCTGGCCATCCTGGTCGGGCTGCTGCTGAACCTGCTGGGCCTCTTCGGCAACTGGATCATCCTGGGTGCGGTCGGGCTCGCGTGGCTGGTCACCGGCCACTTCAGCGTGGTCGGCCTGCTCGTCATGCTCGGCTTCGCCGTGCTGGGTGAACTGCTCGAAGCGGCCCTCGCCGGCTGGGGCGCCTCACGCTTCGGCGGCAGCCGCGGGGGCATCGTAGCGGCGCTGACCGGCGCGATTGCGGGCGCCATCTTCGGCTCGGTCCTCATCCCTATCCCCGTGCTCGGCACACTCATCGCCGCGTGTCTGGGCGCCTTCGCCCTCGCCGCGGGCTACGAGTACATCCAACACGAGCGCAGTGTGGGCGAGGCCGCCTGGACCGGGCTCGGCGCGGCACTCGGCAAGATCGGCGGGGTCGTGGCCAAGTTCGCCTGCGGCCTTGTCATGTTGGCCGTGGCCTGGTGGACCTATGGTCCCGCCACGCCGCCGCCGCCCGTTTGACGGCCCGCGCCCGGCCACGTAGACTCGCGCCCGTCGCCGTTGTATCGAACCAAGTTGAACGCCCATGCACCCCGACCGCCACGAGCTCAGCCTAGCCGGCCCTTGGTCCTTTGCGCCGGAACCGGCCGCAGCCGAAACCGGGGTGGATTGGGCCAAGGCAGGTCTGCCCGCCGATGCCGCCACGGTGACCCTGCCCGCTGGCACGCAACCGGCGCCCGAATGCGGGGCGCTGTGGCTCAGCCGCGCAATCGAAGTGGGCGATGACGCGCCAGAGCACACCTTCACGCTGACCGCGCCCGCGCCCACGGCGTGCTGGGTCGATGGCCAGCCACTCGGCACGCATCCCGGCGGCGGGCACGCCTTCCCCTTCGCGGCCACGCTGCCACCCGGTACCCATACGCTGACCCTGCGCGTGCGCCCCTTGCCGGGCGTGGCCCCCTGGCCCTATGCCGCTACCCTGGCCCCCTGCCCGGCGCCCCGGCTCGAGCGGGTGCGGCTCGCGCCTGACCTGCGCCGCCAGCGTGTCGCGCTCGAAGTGGCCGCGGCAGCCGATACCACGGTGCACCTGCGTGTGGGCGAAGG
>CAYMLC010000388.1:2025-3737 GCA_964390765.1 uncultured Nitrospirales bacterium | reverse complement strand
CCCCACCCGCCGAGGGCGAAGGGGTCTTGGAAGGTGAAGGGGTCCTGGAAGGCGAAGGCCTTGCCGAAGGCGAAGGGGTCCTGGAAGGTGAGGGGCTTGCTGAGGGCGAAGGGGTCGTGGAAGGCGCGGGCGTGTTGGAAGGAGAAGGCATGTTGGAAGGCGAGGGGCTGGCCGAGGGCGAAGGCGGTCCATGCGCTGCGCTGCCCAATGGCGGCTTCGAGACGATGGCCGGCTGGCAGGAGCAGTCGGCGGCCGGGCTGCCGGTGTTGTGTGCCGGCGGCGACTGTGGGCCGCAAGGCCGCCCGCGCACCGGCCGCGGCTTCGCCTGGCTGGGTGGCGTGGTCGGCGCGTTCGAGTCGGCGGCGGTCGCGCAGCCGGTCACCCTGGCGCCGGGTGCCGAGGCTACGCTTATCTTCCACCTGTGGATAGCCGATGCCAGCGGCGCGGGCCTCGACGCGATGCAGGTCTTTCTCGGCGATACCCTGCTCTTCGACGCCGCGGAAGACAACGCAGCCTATCGGGCCGGCTACGTACCCGTGGTGCTCGACCTGTCGCCCTGGGCCGATGGCCAGCCGCGCACGCTGCGCTTTACCGCGACCACGCTGGGCGCCTTCGCGCCCAGTAGCTTCTACATCGACGACGTGTGCCTGGTCGTCATCCCGCCGCCCGAAGCGCCCGAAGGTGAAGGGCCGGCGGAAGGTGCGGTTGAAGGCGAGGGGCGGAACGAGGGTGAGGGGCTGGCGGAAGGCGTGGAGGAAGGCCTGGCGGAAGGCGTGGCCGAAGGCGCACGCGAAGGCGAAGGGGCGCGCGAGGGCAGTACCGAAGGCGCCGCCGGGGGCGAAGGCGAGCTACGGCTACACAGCGCCGACACCACCGCCGACGGCGCCATCGAACTGAGCGAGTTGCTGCGCGTCGTGCAGTTCTTCAACGCCAGCGGGTTGCGCTGTGCGCCGGGTACCGAAGATGGGTACGCCCCCGGGCCCGGCCTGCGCGACTGCACCCCCCACAATGCCGACTACGCCACGGACTGGGTCGTGAGTCTGGGCGAACTGCTGCGCGTCGTGCAGTTGTTCAACGCGGGGGGCTACTACCCGTGTCCAGGCGCCGCGACCGAAGACGGTTTCTGCCCGGGCACACCGGCCCCGGCGTAGCGGCCGGATTGGCGCGCCCACCCGTTTTCTTGGTATATTTAGGGATTCGCATGTAAATGCCCCGCAACGGGACCCGTCCGTGCGCGCGCCCACCCGCGCTGCGCCGAAAACGCTACAAGGAACTCCGCCGTGTCTGTGACCACTGCCGCCCAACGCGTCTTCAATTTCTCTGCCGGCCCGGCCGCACTGCCGCTGTCCGTACTCGAACAGATGCAGTCGGAGTTGCTGGCCTTCCCCGGTGCCGGCGCTTCGATCATGGAGATCAGCCACCGGTCGAAAGCCTATGACCAGGTGCACAACGAAGCCGTGGCCAATATCCGCCGCCTGCTGAAGCTGCCTGAAAACTATCAGGTGCTGTTCATGCAGGGGGGCGCCACGCTGCAGTTCGCCATGGTGGCGGCCAACTTTCTGAAGGGCGGCACGGCCGACTACATCTACGCCGGTTCGTGGGCGAAGAAGGCGATTGCCGAGGCGAAGAAGTATGGCACCGCACGCACGGTGTGGAGCGGCGCCGACGACAACTTCGTGCGCATGCCCAAGGATGAAGAGCTCGACCTCGAC
>CAYMLC010000388.1:0-2015 GCA_964390765.1 uncultured Nitrospirales bacterium | reverse complement strand
CCGGCTACCTGCACTTTACGAGCAACGAGACGATTCAGGGCATCGAGACGCAGACCGAGCCGGGCGCCGGCCAGGTGCCGCTGGTGTGCGACGCGTCGAGCGATTTCCTCTCGCGCCCGATTGATGTGGCGCCCTACGGCCTTATCTATGCCGGCGCCCAGAAGAACGTGGGCCCCAGCGGCGTGACCATTGTCATCGTGCGCGACGACATGCTGGGCCGCGTGCCCGAAGGCCTGCCGATGCTGATGTACTACAAGCAGATGGCCGATGCCAATTCACTGTTGAACACGCCGCCGTGCCTCGCCATCTACATTGTGAACCTGGTCACGAAGTGGCTGCTGGACGAGGTGGGCGGACTCGACGCCATGGCGAAGCGCAACACCGAGAAGGCCGCGCTGATCTACGACGTGATCGATACGAGCGACGGCTACTACCGCGGCCACGCGCACACCGACAGCCGCTCGAAGATGAATGTGACGTTCCGCCTGCCGACCGAGGAACTGGAGCAGGAATTCATCGCGCAGGCGAAGGCGCGCGAACTCGACGGGCTGAAGGGCCACCGCAGTGTGGGCGGGTGCCGCGCATCGATTTACAACGCCATGCCGCGCGAGGGTGTCGAGGCGCTGTGCGCGTTCATGCGCGAGTTCCAGCAGCAGCACGGCTAGGCGCAGCGGCGCAGCTATGATGCGGCATTCCGCACGCGCGCTCATTGCCGGGTGCGGCTATGTGGGTGGTGCGCTCGCCGCGCAGATGACCGCGGCGGGCCACATGGTCTATGGCTTGCGCCGCACGCCGGGCGCCCTGCCCATTGGCGTGCGGCCGTGGCTGGCCGACCTGGCCCGTCCCGACACACTGCGCGAGCCACCCTCCACGTTCGACACGCTGGTCTATGCGGTGGGCGCCGAGGCCTTCACCGAAGACGCCTACCGCATGGCCTATGTCGATGGCCTCGAGCATTTGCTCGATGCCCTAGAACGCGTGGCCGAATTGCCGCGGCGCATCGTGTTCACGTCGAGCACGGGCGTGTACGGCGAAAGTGACGGCGCCTGGCTCGACGAAGACAGCCCTACCGCGCCGCGCGGCTTCAGCGGCACCGTCTTGCTCGAGGCAGAAGACTTGCTGCAGGCGCGCACGCCGCACGCGGTGGTCGTGCGGCTGGGCGGCATCTATGGCCCCGGCCGCACCCGGCTGATCGAGCAGGTGCGCCAGGGCGAAGCGCAGTGCGTGGAAGGGCGCACCGCCTATCTCAACCTCGTGCACCGCGACGACGCTGCCGGCATGCTGGCGCATATCCTCACGCTCGATACGCCGGCCCCGCTGTACCTCGGCGTGGATGGCCAGCCGGTCGAGCGCTGCGCGCTGCTGCAGTGGATTGCCGCTGAACTGGGCGTGCCCGCACCCCCCACCGTGCCCGGCGCAGACGCACCCCGCCAACGCGGTGGCAACCGGCGCTTCACTAACGCGCGCCTCATGGCCACGGGCTACACGTTTCGCTTTCCCGATTACCGCGCCGGCTACGCACCCCTGCTGCACTAGCCGGCGGCACGCCAGGAGTATCGACACGTGCCGCAATCCCGCTGGGCCAATGTGCCCTTCGCCCCGCGTGCCCTGCCTTTCTTCTACGGCTGGGTCATGGTGGCGGGCTCGGTCTTGGCCACACTCGCCAGTGTGCCCGGCCAGACCATGGGTGTGGGCGTCTTCACCGAATCGCTGGAAGCTGCGTGGCAGGTGTCCTCGGTGCAGCTCAGCCTGGCCTACATGGTCGGCACCATCGTCAGTTCGTTCCTGTTGCCCTATGCCGGCGTGCTGCTCGACCGGCACGGCGCGCGCGTGTCGGTCGCGGTGTCGTCGCTGGGGCTGGGTATCGCCATGGTGCTGTTGGCCGAGGTCGAGCGGCTGCCGCTGCCGCCCAGCGTGATTACGCCCTACATTGTGCTGGCGATTGGCGCGTTCAGCTTTATGGCGCTGCGCTTCTTCGGCCAGGGTTGCCTCACCCTGTGCGCGCGCTACGTCAT
>CAYMLC010000387.1:0-3738 GCA_964390765.1 uncultured Nitrospirales bacterium | reverse complement strand
GACCGCGCCTTTCTGGCGTGGGTCGCGCCGCGTGGCATCGTGGCGGCGGCCATCTCGAGCGTGTTTGCGGGGCGCCTGGCGGAGGAAGGCTTCGAAGGTGCGGAAGAACTGGTGTCGATCACTTTTCTCGTTGTGACCGCCACGGTCTTCGTGTACGGCCTGAGCGCGGGGCTGGTGGCGCGCCTGCTGGGTGTGGCCCAGCCCAATCCGCAGGGCTGCGTGATCATTGGCGCGCATCCGCTGGCGCAGCGCCTGGGCGAAGTTTTGCAGGCCGAACGCTTCCGGGTGCTGCTGGTCGACAGCAACTGGAACAACGTGACGGCGGCGCGGCAGGCGGGGCTGAATGCGGAATACGGCGACGCGCTGGGCGAGAACCTCTTGAACGAAATCGACCTGAACGGCATGGGCCGCCTGCTCGCCCTCACGCCCAACCACCAGGTGAATTCGCTGGTGTCGCTCCACTTCGCTGAAGTCTTCGGCCGGACCGAGGTCTATCAATTGGCCAACACACAGCAGGCGCAGCAGGCGCAGGGCGCCGATGGCAAAGTGCCGCGGCATCTGCGCGGGCGCACGCTATTTGGCCGGGCCGTGACGTATGGCGATCTGGCCGAGCGTCTCGAGGCAGGGGGCGACATCAAGGTGACCAAGCTCACGCGCGAGTTCGATTACAAGCAATTCACCCGCACCTACGGCGACGATGCGCTGCCACTGTTTGTGGTGACGGGTTCGGGCCGCCTGCATGTGATGACGGCGGAGGACCGCTTCGTGCCGCAGCCGGGCCACCGCATCATCAGCCTGACGCGTGGCGAGGTGGAGAGCGATGAGCGCGTGCCTGAGGAGGTGGCGCCCGCGTTGCCCTAGGCGCGGAAGAAGGAATAGACCGCTACGCCGTTCCACCACATGGCGCGGTCGCCGTTGAAGCGGGCGGGCAAGTCATAGAGCATGCGCCAGGCATGGGGCGATTCGGCGATTGCGCGTTTCGTGCCCGCTTCGGCGTACGAGCCAGAATCCGGGGTGCAGCGCCAGTCGTCGATGATGACGCAGGCCTGTTCCGCCAGAAAGGGCTCGGCAAGCTTTATCGCCTCGTACTGGCTCTGCTCATCGTGGGCGCCGTCGTAGAAATACAGGCCGACGGGTGTGGGCAGACACTCGCCATTGCAGATGGCGCGGAAGTCGCGGTCGTAGAAGGTGACGCCCTCCTGCAGTCCATAGCGGGCCAGGTTCGTCATGACGGTCTCGATTGAGCTTTCGGGGAAGAGCGAGAAGTTGTCGCAGGCATAGGTGGGCCGCAGCGGATTGGCGAGCATGGCCGACACCAGGCTCTTGCCCATGTAGGTGCCGACTTCGAGATAGGCTTCGTCTTCATTGAGAAAACGATAGGCGAGATTGAGCAGCTGCTGTTTCTTGATCGAGAGCATCCCCGGGATTTCCGGGCACGAGTCTACCTGCCCGGCGACGAGCGGGTCCCAGTAGGCGTAGGTGGGCGCATTGCGGTGGCGCTCGCTGAATGCTTCGCGGAAGGCCTTCTGGAAAGCGGCTAGGTCCATGCTGTCCTATTGCGCGGGTATCTCTTGGCTGAGGTGCGCCAGCCCGGCGCAACGTGCGGGGTAGCGGGCCGCCGGCGTGCCCGCGCCTCTACAACGGCAAGAGACTAGTGGTGTTGTGCGGCGCGCGCGGGGCGCGGGGTACGGGCTTCTTCGCTGCCGAAGTAGCCCACGAAACTGCGCAGGCCGTGTGCCTTGGCCTTCACGTCGGCCCACGAGTTGATGTTGCGCAACATGCGCCACATCTGGACCGGCCGCAGGTAGAACCGGCGCAGGCCGTGGTCGACCAGTTCCGAGATCTCGTCCTTGCTGAGCGTCGGCAGGTCGACGGTGGCAGCCTGTTCATAGTCGTCGGTCACCCAGTCGCGCCAGTTCTTGGGAATCAGGGCGCCACTCTTCTCCGCCCAGTCGTAGTAACTGGTGCCGGGATAGGCCACGACGCCGGTGAACTGCGCAGTGTCGATCGGCAGTTCCTGCGACACCTTGATCGTCTTCATCGCCGTCTCGCGCGTTTCTTCCGGGCCGCCGATCATGAAGCAGCCGTGGATGCGCAGGCGCGCCTTCGCCGCGTTCTCGGCGAAGGTATACATCTGGTCGACGGTGGTGCCCTTCTTCGTGTTGTTGAGAATCTGCTGGTCGCCGAATTCGAAGCCGACGCAGAGCATGCGGCAGCCCGAGCGCTTCATGAGCCGCAACGTCTCGAGGTCGTTGAGGTCGGCGCGCGCATTGGCGCTCCAGGACAGCTTCAGGTCGCGGCGCAGAATCTCCTCGCACAGCGCGATGAGGCGGTCGCGCGCAATGCGCATGGTCAGGGTGTCGTCTTCGAACATGACCTCCTGCAGCGCAGGGAACTGACGCTTGTTGTAGGCCATCTCGTCGACCACGCGTTCGACGCTGTGCGGCCGGTAGCTGTGCCCGTTCATCACCTGGGGAATCTGGCAGTAGCTGCAGCGGTAGCGGCAGCCGCGCGCGGTGATGGCGGTCACGAAGGGGTAGAGCTTTGCGCCGTCGCGGTAGTCGTAGAGGTCAAGATGGTGCCACGCGGGGAAGGGCAATTCGTCGAGGTTCTCGATGTAGGGGCGGTCGGCATTCTCGACGTACTGCTCACCGTCGAGGTAACTGATGCCGGGACAATCCTTCCACGCCACGCCATTGGCCAGGTCGCGCAGGGTGTAGTCGTACTCATGACGGCACACCACGTCCACGGCGCCTTCGGCTGCACGCAGCGTATCTTCAGGGGCCGCGGTCACATGGGGACCGACCATCACGTGCGTGCCGCCCAGCGTCTCGCGGCACAGCCGGGCAGCGGCGATATCGGCATAGATACTGGGTGTGCTCGCCTGGTAGACGCACAGGTCCGGCTTGAAGGCGCGCAGGTCGGGCAGCACGTCTTCCATGGGGCGGTTCTTCGCCTGGCAATCCATAAAGAACAGCGTGTGGCCGGCGTGCTCGAGCACGGCCACCGCCGTGGCCAGGTAGTCGGGGTGACGCTGCACGCGGCCGCGAGAGCGCGCGAACCAGCGGGCGGACTTGGTGAAGTCCTTGCCAAACATGGGATTGAGTACGGCGATGCGCATGGAGGCCTTCCTTGTTGTCCAGGCGGACGGCAGACTCTTCGTCAGCGGAAGACTACCCACAACTCCCACTAATGTAAAGATTTGACGTATGAAGATTCTGCAAGGCCGGCCCGGCTGCTAGGGCGTCCAGCAATTGCCGAGATAGACCGGTACGGCCGGTGGTGCAGTTTTCAGCAGCGCCGCGAGTGCCACGCCGTTGGGTGGGCGCAGGGGCAGACCGGCGAGCGCAGCGATGGGGTGCCAGGCCACGTCGACGATGCGGGGGTCGCTACCCAGCTCGGGCGTTCCCGATGCGTCCGCCAGGTCAAATGCGAGCGTAATGACGTGGCGCGCGCGGCCGGGGTCGATGGCCTCGAAGACCGCGCGCAGGGGGCCAGGCGTGACCGTGACACAGCACTCCTCCTGCCATTCACGCACCAGCGCATCGTGCAGGGTTTCGCCGCGGTCTACGCCGCCGCCCGGCAGCATCCAGTAGCGCTGGCCGGCTTTCTCGTGGCGCACGAGCAACACGTCGTCGCCATGCCGCCAGATGCCTGCGACGCGCACGCGCGGCGCCGTCTCAGTCACCGGGTGTGTACCAGATCGCGCTCGACCACGCGCGCTCGCGAATCTCCGTG
>CAYMLC010000386.1:0-3739 GCA_964390765.1 uncultured Nitrospirales bacterium | reverse complement strand
TCGCAGTTGTTTGCGGCAATCCACAAGTCGCGCGTGGCGGGTGCGGACAGGCTGTTGCCGGTGCCGAAGCGCGGGTTGTCTTCGCCGTCGAAGGGCTGCAACTCGTCTTCGGTGCCAAAGCACATCAGCATGGGCACGGGCGTTGCCGGGGCCGCGCACACGCCGTTCTCGGCCGCATTCGCAATGAAGGCGGCGGCCGCCGCGATCGCGTCCGGCGCTTCGATGGCCATGCGATAACTCATCTTGCCGCCGTTCGATGAGCCGGTCACGTAGACGCGGCCGCGGTCGATGCCATAGGTCGCTTCCGCGTAGTCGATAAGCGCCAGCAAGAAGCCCACGTCATCGGCCCGGCTGTTGAGGTTGGGGGCGTCGCTGCGGCAATCGTTCCAGTTCTGGTCGTCGCCATTGCCCCGGCCGGTCTCGCGGTTGGTGCCGTTGGGCGCGATGAGCAGAAAGTCTTTGGTCTCCGCGAGGTCCGGCCAGGCCTTCGTGCCGCCCGCGTTGCGGTTGAAGATACGGTCCATACTCTGGGTGCCGCCGTGCAGGAGAAAGACCAGCGGCGCCTGCTGGGGCAAACCTTCAGGTACGTACGTGCGGAAATACCGGTTGAGGCCGTCGTGCTCGATGGTCTGGTCAAGCAGCCAACGGTCCTCGGCGGCCGGGCACCCGGCCAGCAGTAGGGCGCCCACGAGCGCCAAGGCGATGCGTGTCGACATTGGGGTGTCCCTTTCGGCCAAGCCCGCTACTACCCCCGGAGTGCCTTCGCGGATGACTTCGGTTACACGGCACGTCAGAGCACGTTGCAATAGAACGAGACGACGTTGGCGGAGCGCAGGTACCGCCATTGCCCACCGAGATAGTGCTGGAAGCGCAGGTAGTCTGCCTGCGGTGGGTCGCCGGGCAGCGTATATTCGGCGTAGACCACCACCTCTTCGTCACTTGTCATGTAGAGCAACGGGCGGCTGACTACACAACGGTGCACTTCGATGTCCTGCGGCCGCGCCCGTGCGGCCAAGGCCCCGCTGTCGTCCTTCTGCGCGTCAAACCCTTTCAGTTCCGTAAGCGTGCGCGCGCCGAGTCGGTTGGCCAGTTCGTCGCGCACCGCGCGCTCGAGCGCGGGGTCGTCTGACACGCCCAAAGTCGCGGCGCGCAGCCCAATAAGTACGACGGCAACAAGCAAGGCTGCGCCGCCCTGCAATACGAGTTTGTGCTGCAGCATGTTCCGGGCCCTCCTCGCCAGCGCTCGATTAAGTGTACCACCCGACATGCGGGTTCCCCGCCGCCCGTGCTAGCATGCGCCGCATTGCGGGGTGGACTTCGCCATGGCGGTCACGTTTCTGGGGGTGCTCGCGGCAGCGCTCGTGTTGGGCACGGTGCTGGGGCGCTGTGCGCCGGCGCGGCAGCCGGCCGAGCGCTGGACCTTGCGGCTGCTGCTGGGGCTGGCGGCCGCGGCGGTGGTGGCCCTGCTGGCGGGCCAGGCCTCGCTCGTGGGGGCGCAGGGCGTGCTGGCGGTGGTGGCCGTGGGCGCGGCACTCTGGTGCTGGCGGCTGCCGGAGCGCGTGCGCAGTGTGCCGCCCGAACCGCCGCTCAACGGGCTGGAAGGTGCCGCGATGGGCGCGGCCGCGCTGGCGCTGGGCCTCGCCCTGTTGCATGCCCTCGCACCGGTGACCGGCTGGGATGCCGCGGTGGCGCACGCGGCCCTGCCCGAAGAATACGCGCGCACCGGCCACATCTACGCGCACGCCGGCAACGTCTACAGCGCTTATCCGCACCTCGTGCATAGCCTGGCCGCGCTCACCTATGCGGCGGGCGGCGAACGGGCGGCGGGCCTGCTGGCCTGGACGTGGAGTGTCGGCGCATGTGCGGCGGCCTATTGCCTGGGCGCGCGGCTGGGCGGGCGCACGGCCGGCTGCATCACCGCGGCGCTCTTGGCCACGGCGCCCATCTTCGCCGATCAGGCGGGTGTGCCCGGCGTCGACCTGCCTTTCGCCGCGCTGAGTACGGCGGCGCTGGCGGCGGTGCTGGCCTGGCAAGATACCCGCGCGCGCGGGTGGCTCATGGCGGCGGGCTTGCTGGCGGGCAGTGCATGCGGCGTGCGGCACACCGGACTGGTGGTGTGCGCGCTCTTGCTGGCGGGGCCATGGTTCTGGCGCTGGCCGGTGCCCTGGCGCGCCCAACTCACGCTCGCCTTCGGCATGGCGCTGGCCGCTGCGCCGTGGCTGGGCCGCACCGGGTGGGTCACCGGCAATCCCGTCTATCCCTTCCTGCTCGATTGGTTCGGGCCGGGGCCGATGCCGCACATCGCCATCGGCGGCGTGGGCCAGCACGAGACCACTGCCGCCCTCACGCTGTGGCAGGCGCTGCGCTTTCCCTACGACATCGTGATGCGACCGCAAGACTTCGACGGCCCGCTTGCGTCGCCCGGCGGCGCAGTGTTGATTCTCGGGGTGCCCGCGCTGCTCTACGGCACGCGCCGCGCCTGGCAACTGGCGGCGTTCAGTGCGGCGGGCGGCGCGGTGTTCTTTGTGTTCCAACAACTCGCGCGCTATCTGTTGCCCTTCTTCGTGCCGATGCTCGCCGTGGCCGCCACGGCGCCGCAGCGTCTGGGCCGGCTGCGGCCACTGGCCATCGGCGTGCTGGTGTGTGGCTGGTTATTCGGACTCGCGTTGATGGGCGCGGCGGTACACTTCAAGGTGCCGGCGGCATTGGGCCTCGAAGCGCGTGAGGACTATCTGGCGCGGCGGGTCGAGCGCTACGGCATGTTCGCCTACGCCAACGAACACTGCACCGGCGCGGGCGCGATTCTGAGCTTCGACCAGCGCGCCTACTATCTGGTGCCCCGCGCCTACGTGAACCACTGGGGCCTGCTGTCCCTGCGCGGTCAACCCCTGGCCCGGCAGGTGGACTGGCTGCGCGCGCAGGGCATCGGCTACGTGTTGGTGCCGGTGGACTACGTGCGCACCTCGGGCCGGCTCGCGCGTGAACTCGGACCGCTCGTGCAACAGTGGCTGTTCGACCGCGACCACTTCGAGCGCGTGCAGACGCTCGAACTGCCGACAGGCGCCGGCGGCTTCGAACGCGTCGAGGTCTTGCGCGTGCGCGGGGCGCCGCAATGAGCGGCCATGCCGTGAAAACGGTGCGCGGCACAATAGCGCGCAACACGACTTACAACGCGGCGGGGCGGGTGTGCGAGGCGGTGCTGGGCCTCGTGCTGACCGCCTATATCCTCACGCACCTCGATACGGCGGCGTGGGGCCTGTGGTCGCTGGTGGCCGTGGTGTCGGGCTATGCGGCGCTGTTCGACTTTGGTGTGGGCAGCAGCTTCGCGCGGTTCATCGCCGCGCATGCCGCCCGCGACCAACGCGACGCCGTGAGCGCCGTGGTCACCACGGGGCTCGCATTCTACCTCGTGTTCGGGGTGGCCATGGTGGTGCTGGGCGTGCCGCTGGTGTGGGGCGCGTTCGCGGCCTGGGCGCCCGCTGCGGGCGAGGCGGCCGCGCGCGCGGAAAACCTGCGCTTTCTGGTGGCGGGCGCGCTGGTGCTGTTTGCGGCCAACGGCTGCATCGCGCCCTTTGCCGCGGTGCCGGTGGGCCTGCAGCAGATGGGTTGGAGCAACGCGCTGAGTGTGGGCGCGGCGCTGGTGAAGTTCGTCGCGACCGCCGCCTTTCTCGAGGCCGGCTTCGGCGTGCGCGGCCTGCTCTATGCCCAAGGCGTGACCCTGGGTGTGGGTGCACTGGCC
>CAYMLC010000385.1:318-3743 GCA_964390765.1 uncultured Nitrospirales bacterium | reverse complement strand
GCACCGCGACGTTGAAGGTGGCGCGGTCGCCACGCAGCCGGCTGACGCTGGCCGGGTTCTGCACCACGCTCAAGGGTTCCGGCTGCACCGTGACCACCGCCACCCGCGAGAGCAGCGTCAGCCCCGCGTCGTTCGCGTCGGAGACGCGCACGCGGTAATTGCCGGCGTCGCTGGCGCGCACATTTTCCAGCACGATAGTGGGCGTACTTTCGATACCCAGCAACTGCCCGTTCTTGGACCAGTCGTAGCGGTAGTCGCCCGAGCCACCCGCCACGGCAACGCTGAGGGTCGCGTCTGCGCCCAGGGCCGGGTTGGCGTTCTGCGGCTGCTGGGAAATGCGGAAGTTGGGCGGCAGTACCGTGAGGGTAACCGGGCCCGACGTGATGGTGTCCGCGCCGCCGTTCGACGTAATGGCCACGGTGTAGGCGCCGCTGTCCGCCTGCGTCAGGGGGCTCAGTGTCAGCGTAGGCGCCCCGCTGCTGACCACGGCGCCGTCGCGCAGCCAGGTGAATTCGTAGGGGCCGGGTCCGCCCCCTTGCACGCCCACCTCAAAGGTAAAGCTGCCGCCCCACGGGCGGGTGCCGCCGTTGATGGGCCGCGTGAGCGAGAGCGGAAAATCGACCACATTGAGGCGCAGCACCGGCGAATCGAGCGTCGTGCCGTTTTGTGCGGCCACGCGCACATAGTATTCGCCGGCATCGGACGCGTTCAGAAAGGGAAAGGCCAGGGCAGACCCACTGCCTGCCACACTGCCCCCCGGCGGCGTACCGCGGAACCAGGTGTAGGTGTAGGGGCCGACCGCGCCCGCCGCCTCCGCGGTCAACTGCCACGTGCGGCCGCTGAGAAAGGTGCCCGCACCCTCGATACGCACGAGGCGCAGCGCGGCTTCGAGACAGTGGTCGGTCAGCCAGCCTTCGCGCGTCTCGCCGGGCGGGTCGAGGTATTCGTCGCGATTGGTTGCGCCATCCTGGTCGAGGTCGCCGGTGGCGCCGAGGTAATTGGGGTTGCCCGCCGCACTGCCAAAGGTCGCATAGTCGCCCGCCTGAAAATCGATCTGCGCCTGAATCTGCGGAATCTCGCTTTCCTGCGGGGTGCCTTGCAGGCTGCGCGCGACGAGCAGGTCGGCCAGGTCGTTCACGAAGTCGAGTGTGCCCGGCTCGGCAATGGTGATATAGCCCGCCAGCAGCGCCTGCAGGGCCTCGGCCAGCGCCGGGTCCGAGGTGCGCAGGTCATCGAGCAGGTCGACCGTAATGAAGAGCACATTGACACGGAGGGCGGCTGGAATCGCGGCGAAGTTGGCATCGTAGCCCGCGCGAATCTCGTTGAGCCGTGCCGGGGCGATACAGCTTGGATTCGCGTCTTCGGCAAGAAGGGCGCCCAGCAGTCCCAGGTGGTCGTCGTCGTCGATGCCGTTGGCGTCGTTGTCGGTGCCGCGCAACTCGGCGGCACTGCCCAGGAAGGTATCGGCCGTGAAGAGAAAGGCGTCGAAGTCTTCGGCCCACGCGGCGAGCGGCCCAAATACGACCGCACACACCAAGCCCCAACGGGCCATTGTCCCGGATAAAACCATGCCGCTCGCCTGTTTCTGGGGTCGCGCCCCGTTCCTTCCCGTACTGCCGCGTGTGCTGTTGCCCCGCTTCGGCAGCGCCCGTCTTCGATTCTGCTACTTCAGTATACCCGTCACCTGCCGCAGCTTCTAACGGCGCGCGGGCCGCCGTTGCCAGACGGTTGCGTCGCACGTCTTGTGGGCGCAGGGCCGGAATCCCGCCTTGTAGTTCATTGCGGAGCACGCCTCGATGTAGTAGCCGAGGTAATACCAGGCCAGCCCCCACTCCCGCGCCAGGCGGATTTCGGCCAGAACGCTGTACGTACCGGGGCTCAGGCGGGCGTAGTCGGGGTCGAAATAGAAGTAAACGCTCGACAGCGCATCGGGCAGGCGGTCGACGATGCCCACGCCGGCCAGCCGCTCGCCGTCGCGCAGCTGGACCTCGAAGGTCTGCTCACCCAGGCACGAATCCACCAGAAAGGCCTGATAGGCATCGGCTTCGGTCTGCGCGTCTTCCTCGCCATGCTGGTACGCCAGGTAGCGGCGATACAGCGCAATCTTTTCCGGCGTCGCCTCGGCCGGCGCGCAGATGGTGGTGAACAGTGCATCCCCCCGGCGCGCCACGCGTCGCTGGCTCTTGCTGGGCGTGAACTCGGTCACGGGCAGGCGCAGCACTTCGCAGGCGTTGCACCCCTCGCAGACCGGCCGGTACAGCAAGTTGCCGCAGCGCCGGTAGCCATGGTCGAGCAACTGGCGGTAGGCCAGCGGCGCGATGGCCCCGTCGAGGAAGCGGAAGGTGGCTACGCGGTCGGGCAGATAGGGGCAGACGTCCACCTCTTCGCCGAGGCCGGCCAGCGCTTCGAGACGCGCTATCAGTCCATCGGACATGACACGAGCCTAACGCAGTGCCCCCACCCTACAGATAACCGAGCGCATCGAGGGCCTCCTGCTCTTCCGGCGAAAGCGGCTGCGAGGGTGCGGAGGGGTCTGCCTCGACGCCACGCATCAGCGCGTCGAGCGCTGCGCGCAGGCGGGCCACGGTGTCGGGCTCGGCCGCGAGCCGGTCGTGTTGTTGCGCCCAGTCCTTTTCCAAGTGGTACAACTCTTCGCGCACCGGCGCGCCCCACAGGGGCACGGGCTCGATGTCGTTGCGCTCGAGCGCGCGCGAGAACGACATGCGCGCCGCGGCCACCTCGGGCCGGCGCGCCACGGGCACCCAGCGCATGGCGGCGATGTAGTTCCATGGCCAGTCGATGACGGCGTGCAGCACGCTGCGCTCCTGCAGCAGCATGTGCGCGTAGACCGGGCCGCTGCGCCCGCCCAGGGTGATGGCCCCCTCGCCCGGCTGGCGCAGCGACTGGCCGTCGAGGCCCGTTTGCGCGGGCAGGCCGAGCAAGGCCAGCGCGGTCGGATAGACATCGACCAGCGACGCGGGCGCTTCGACCACGCCGGGCGCCACGCGGCCCGGTGCATAGACGATGAGGGGCACGTGCAGCACCTCGGTGTACAGCGTCCAGGAGTGGTCAATGAAGCCGTGCTCCATGAACTCTTCGCCGTGGTCGGCCGTGATGAGGAAGATGGTGTGCTCGGTCAGGCCCGCCTCGTCGAAGGCCTCGAGCAGCGTTGCGATGGCGCCGTCGACATCGCGAATCTCGGCGTCGTAGCGCGCGCGCATGGCCTCGAATTCGGGCGCACCGGGGCCAAAGCCCGCGGCGGCGTACGCGTCGAACCCCTGGCGCACCTGCATGAAGCCGGGGCCCTCGGTCGGCGTGCCGGGCTTCGCGGCGAAGGTGCTCAAGCCGCGTGCGATCATCGAGATGCTGGACGCCGGGACGCGGGACCTCGGCTTCGCGGGTGCGGACTGGGTCGCGGAGGCGGG
>CAYMLC010000385.1:0-308 GCA_964390765.1 uncultured Nitrospirales bacterium | reverse complement strand
GCCGATAGGTGGCGTGCGGGTCGAGGAAGTGCAGGTAGAGCAGAAACGGCTCGCCCGGCGCGTCGTTGAGGAAGGGCAGGGCACGATTGAGCAACGCTTCGGCGCGGCCGCTGTGGTAGCGCTCCGACAGGTGCAGCGCCCGGTCGAAACCCAGGCCGTCGGTGTAGGGGGGCGCGCGCAGCGCCGGGTGGTCGGAAGCGAAATAGGTGCGGTAGCCGGCCTCCTTCAGGCTGCGTGCGAGGTTGGGCAGCTCGGGGTTGGGCCGGGCCTGCCAGCCGTCGCCGGCTCGCGCCGGCAGGCGCCCCGTC
>CAYMLC010000384.1:0-3744 GCA_964390765.1 uncultured Nitrospirales bacterium | reverse complement strand
GAGGGCGTACTCTGTCCGGCGATGCTGTCGGTGTGGCGGCGCAGCACCCTGCTGCAGGCCCGCGACTGCATGCGCTGGACCTATGCCTATCTGCGTGACCCCGAAACGTATCTGCCCTACTACCGCAAGTATCCGATGTTTACTTCCAAGTTGCTGTGTACGCGTTGGGGCTTCGCGTGGCTGTACCGCGCACTGGCCGAGTACCTGTACCGCCTCGACCAGCTCGAAGCACCCCCCGACAACTAGGCGCACCAGCGGCGAATGAAGATCGTCTTTTTCACCAACGCCAGCGAGAACATCGCCGCGGTGCGCTATCGCGTGATTCGTTTCGCCGAGATGCTGCACGAGCGCGAAGGGTGGACCTGTGTCGTGTGCACGCCGTCGCCCTTGTCCACCTGGCAGCGCTGGTACGAAGACCGGCCGCGCTGGTCGAAGCTGGTCTATCTGCTCTACGTGCTGGTGCGCCGTATCGCGCAATTGCGCCACGTCATCGGTGCCGACGCCGTCTACTTTCGGGGTCCGCTCTATCCCTACGGCCCGCCGCTGCTCGAGCGCCTCGCGCGGCTGCTCAACCGGCACCTGGTCTTCGACATCGACGACGCGGTCTGGGTGCGGCCGGCCTATGTGAGCAGCCGTTTTCTGCGCCTGGTCGACCATGATTGGCTTTGGAAGATGTGCCGGCTTTCGGTGCACGGGGTCGTGGGCAACACGTATCTGCGCGCGCAGGTGGCGCCGCGCCACCCCCACCTGACCATTGTGCCGACACCCGTCGACATGGCACGCCACACGCAAAAGGCCTACCCGGAAGAGAATCCGAGTCCGGTGCTGCTGGGCTGGACGGGGCTTTACAGTAACCTCGGCTACTTCGAGGTTATCGATGCCGTCTTGCAGCAACTCGCGCGCGAGCATGACATTGCGCTGCTGGTGGCGACGGGCCGCCCCTACACGCTCGATGGTGTGCGCGTGATTTACGAGCGCTGGGAACTGGCGCACGAGATTCGCTATCTGCAGCAGCCCGATATCGGCCTGATGCCCCTGGTTGACAGCGAGCGCGCGCGTGGCAAGTGCGCGTACAAGGCGATGCAGTACATGGCGGTGGGCACCCCGTGTGTCGTGTCGCCCGTCGGCATGAATGCCGAAGTGATTAAAGATGGGGTGACGGGATTTCTGGCCGATACGCCCGAGGAGTGGCACGACAAATTGACGCGCCTGATCGTGGACCCCGCACTGCGCGCGCGCATGGGCCGTGCGGCGCGCGAACACATGCAGGCGCGCTATTCGCACGGGGCGCTCTATCCCGCGTTGAAGGCGGCGCTCGAGGCCGCCGCCCGCGCCTGAGCACCGCTTGCGCGCTCCGATACCCCCCGCTATGATCGCGCGTCCGGCCGCAATTCGCGCGGCCGGGAAAGGGCGCCGGATGAAGCAAGTACTGGTGCGCGGGGGCAAGGTGCGCGTGGAAGAGGTGCCGGCGCCGGCGCTCATGGCCGGGTGCGTGCGGGTACACGTGCAGCGCTCGCTCATCAGCTCCGGCACCGAGTCGGCCATCCTGGCGGGCGGCGGCGCCGTGGGCCTGTTGGCCAAGCGTGCCCGCGACCCGCGCTATGTCGACAAGCTGAAGCGCGCCTTCACCCAGCTCGGTGTCAAGCAGACCGTGCAACTGGTGCAGAACAAGCTGTTCGAGCCGCAGGCGCCGGGCTACAGCTCGGCGGGTATCGTGACGGAAGTAGGCGCCGGCGTGCCGGGCCTGGCCGTGGGCGACCGCGTCGCGTGTGCGGGGCTGGGCTACGCCAGCCACGCCCACGTCAATGTGGTGCCGCATAACCTGTGCGCGCTGATACCCGATGGTGTAGACTTCGACGATGCGGCGTTTACGACGCTGGGCGCCATCGCCGTGCAGGGCATGCGCCGGGCCGAGCCGCAGTTCGGCGAGACCATCGTGGTGCTGGGGCTGGGCTTGCTCGGGCTCATCACGGTGCAACTTGGCCGGGCCGCCGGCTGCCGGGTGATTGGCTGCGACCCGCAAGAGAGCCGGCGCACCCTGGCGCAGGACCTGGGCGCGCAGGCCGTATGTGCGCCGGGCGACCTGGAAGACCTGGCGGCGGCCGAGACCGCGGGCCACGGGGCCGATGCGGTGCTGGTGTGCGCCTCGGCCAAGGACAGCACGGTCACGCGCCAGGCGCTCGACATCTGCCGCGTGCGCGGCCGGGTGGTGGTGGTGGGCGCCGTGGGCATGGACCTGCCCCGCGAACCGCTGTACATGAAAGAGATTGACTTCCGGCTGTCCTGTTCGCTCGGGCCGGGGCGCTATCAGCCGGGCTATGAAGAAAAGGGCAACGACTATCCCTTCGGCTATGTACGCTGGACCGAGGGCCGCAACATGGCCGCGTTCCTCGCGCTGCTGGCCGAGGGGCGCGTGCGCGTGCAGCCGCTGGTATCGTTGGTGAAGCCCATTGCCGAGGCCGAGGCCGCCTATGCCGCGCTCGGGAGCGAGGCGATTGGCGTCTTGCTGCGCTACGACGACGAGCCACCGGAAACCGCGCAGACGAGCCGCCTCGTACTGCGGGCGGACCGCGCGGTCACCGGTGACGTCGGCGTGGCGGTCATTGGCGCGGGCGCCTTCGCTTCGGCGTGGCACCTGCCCAGCTTGAAGCGCCTGCCTGGCGTTTCGATCGAGGCCGTCGCCGCGCGCACGGGACCCACGGCGCAACGTGCGGGCAGCCGCTTCGGCGCGCGCTATTGCACGACCGACGTGAACGACATCCTGCAGGACGAGCGCGTGCATGCGGTCGTCATCAGCACCCGGCACCACCTGCACGCCGAGCAGTGCATCGCCGCGGCCCAGGCGGGCAAACACATCTTTGTCGAGAAGCCGCTGGCGCTTACGGTCGAAGAATGCGAAGCGGTGTGCGCCGCGGTCGAAGAAGCGGGCGTGCTGTTGACGGTCGGCTTCAACCGCCGCTTTGCACCCACGGCCCAGGCGCTGCACGCGGCGCTGGCAAAGACGCCGGGCCCCCGCATGCTGACCTACCGCTGCAACGCGGGCGCCTTGCCCACGGGCCACTGGACCATGGACCCGGAGGTGGGCGGCGGGCGCATCGTGGGCGAGTGCGTGCACTTCTACGATTTGTGCTGCTGGCTGGGTGGGGGCGAACCCGACGCGATCGAGGCGCAGCGCATCGTGTCGGACGACGCGCGGCTGAACGCGGAGGACAATCTGCACACCTTGCTGCGCTGGCCCGGTGGCCATACCGCCGCCATCACCTACACCGCGCTCGGGCATACCGGGCTGGGCAAAGAGCGGCTCGAAGTGTTTGCGGGTGGTGGAGCGGCCGTACTCGACGACTACCGCACGCTCGCGCTGCAGGGCCTGCCGGGTGCGGGGGTGCGGGGCAAGCGCGAGGACAAGGGCCAGTTCGCCTTGATGGAGCATTTCGTGGCCGCGGTGCGGGGCGAGGCGGCGCTGGCCATCACCGCGGCGGACGGCCTGCGCGCCACACGTATTGCGCGCGAAGCGCTGAGAAGGGCCGGCCAATGAGCGAGACAACCGATATCCAGCGGCGGCCGTGGTGGTTTCGCCTGAAGAAGGTGAACCGCTACTGGGCGCTGTATGGCTGGTCGCGCACGCGCGCCAAGATTCGCGCCGAGCGCCACATGCACAAGCGCTACCGCAAACTGCCCACGCCCCCGCAGGAGTTCATGCCGAGCCAGCGCGTGGGGCTTATCGGCTGCGGGCGCTACGCCTAT
>CAYMLC010000383.1:0-3772 GCA_964390765.1 uncultured Nitrospirales bacterium | reverse complement strand
GGCCTCGTCGTCATCGTGGTCGTGGTCGGCGGCCTGGGTCTGGGTCGCTTCCATTTCGAGCGCCTTCACCAAGACCTTGATCGAGGTGCGCAAGCCGCCACCCAGCTTCACGTCGACGTTGAAGATACCGAGCGACTTGATGGGCTCGCTCAGCAGCACGTTCTTGCGGCTCACGTGGTGGCCGGCCGCGGCCAGCTGCTCGGCGATGTGGCCGTTGGTGATCGAGCCGTAGAGCTTGTCGCCCTGGCCGGCGCGTGCGCGTACTTCCACGGTGAAGCCATCGAGCTGCTTCGCCACGGCGGTCAACGCGTCGCGCCGCTTTTCTTCGCGCCGCTTGATGATGGCCATCTCGTGGGCGAGTTGCTTGGCACTTGCCGACTTCACGGGCACGGCGAGGCGGCGCGGCAACAGGAAGTTGCGCGCGTAGCCCGGCGCCACGGTTACGGTTTCGCCCATATCGCCGAGGTTGTCGACGTCTTCACACAGCATGACTTTCATGACCTGCGGGTCCCATCGTTGGGCGGCTTGGTGGTGCCGCGCTCGGTTGCGGTGGGCGGGCCGTGCCGCACCCCACCACGCTTCGTTAGTCTTTCCTCGTGTCGCCTTTATCGCTCAGCCGTTGCCGGCCTGATCGTTATCTTGCCGGGCGCGCAGTTCGGCGGCCACCTTGTCGAGGCGGCGGCGCCAGTCGGCCCAGGTATCGAAGAATCCCAGCATCGCCAGCAGCGGCCCGGTGCCCACGTATACCGTGAGCAGCAGCACCGCGGCACTGACCCAGGCACCGGTCTGAAAGGCCGCCAACCCGTGCAACACCACGGCGAGGCCGTTGAACCAATACACAAACGCCAGGGCCACGGCCGCGTTCCACACCACGAAGCGCAGGCCCGCGGCCGGATAGTGCTGCTCGTACAGCCACAATCCGGCCAGCACAATGGCCAGCCACACCAGTGCATCGGGCGGCCGCACCGAAGCCAGCGCCGAGCGCCACGGTGGCGCGCCGGTGCGGCGGTTCACATACCATCCGGCAACCGACATGCCCAGCGCGGTGCACAGCAGTACGCCGCCGAACAGGAAGCCGAGCAACAGCGACTCCCAGTTCCGCACGCTCCATGCCACCAACTCCTCACGCGCGGGGTCGGCCGCGCCTTCGGCCACCGCCTGCTCCACCGCGCGATACCAGGTATCGAGAAAGCTGGTGACCGCGCCCCGCGTGTCGGCCCAGCGGCTGGCCACATTGAGGAGCAGCACACTACAGCCGGCCAGCGTGCCCGCGGTCAGGGTGATACCCCAGCTCCAGCGGCGGCGAAACCCCACGCCGACCACCAGCCCCACCGCCACAAAGAGCAGCGCTATCATCGCCGCCCAGGCGCCGGCCACCATCCAGCCGGCGGTAAACGAGGCCAGCGCCAGGCTGGCCGCGCCAAAGGGTGTACCCACGCCAATGGCCGCCGCCACCGGCACCGGGAACAGTAGCACGGCGAGGGGATAGAGCCCCACCAGTGCCAGCAGCCAGGTCAACGCGCCGAGCAGGGCGCCGGTCAGCGCCCAGCCCAGCCGCGTGCGTGTGGGCGATTCGCTGCGCATGCGGTGGCCGGGTGGCGTTTTAATCGGCCGCGTAAGGCAGCAATGCGATCTGCCGCGCCTTCTTGATGGCGCTGGTCAGCATGCGCTGGTGCCGGGCGGTCGTACCGGTGATTCGCCGGGGGATGATCTTGCCGCGTTCCGTCACGTAGTGCTTCAACATCGCTACGTCCTTGTAGTCGATGTATACCACCCGATCGACGGTCAACCGCGAGACCTTCTGCCGGAGATTCTTCTTCTTTTTCTTCTTCTTGCGGCGTTTGGCCTTGGCCTTGGCCTTGGCCTTCGCACTCACGTGTGCCATGTCGCGTTGTCCTGTGGCCCGCATCCGCGGGCATGGTGTCCGGTATTTGTTGTCCGTCGCCTAGAATGGGATGTCGTCTTCAGCTTCCGGTTCGGGTGCGGGCGCCTCGCGGCCACCGCCACCATAGCTGCCGCCGCCGCCGCCCCGGCCACCCCCGCCACTGCCACCGCCCCGGCTGCCGCCACCGCCCGGACCGTCATCGTCCCAGTCGAGCGGCGTAACGCGCTGGGCGTTTACCGTCAGCTTCGATCGCTTCTGGCCGCTCGTGCGGTCTTCCCATTCGTCGAACTTGAGCGACCCCTCGACGAGGACGGGCCGCCCCTTCTTCAGCTTGTCGCCCAGGTACTCGGCCTGCTTGTCCCACACGCTCACATCGACGAACGTGCTGGCCTCGCCCCGGCTGCCGTCTTGTTTCTTGAAGTAGCGGGTGTTCACCAGGCGCAGATCGCACACGGCACGGTTGCCGGCCACATAGCGCAACTCGGGGTCACGCGTCAGCCGGCCCGCCAGGAACACGCGGTTCAGGTCTGGTAGGCGCAGGTCTGCCATCTTGCCGGCCCGGGCCTACTCGTCGTCTTCTTCGTCGCGGTCGCGCCCGCGCCCGCCCCGGCGGCCGGCGCCCACGGGCTCCCGGTCGTCGCGGTCATCGCGGTCGTCGCGGTCATCACGATCGCGGTCGCGTCCGCCTGCAAGGTCTTCCTGGCGGCGCCGCTGCTGCTCGGCCTCGAGCCGCAGCATTTGCGCGTCGAAGTGGGTGACCATGTACCGAATGATGGGGTCGGTGAGCCGGAAGTGGTGTTCCAAGCGGGTGATGAAGGTTGGTTCCGCCTCGAAGCGCAACAGGACATAGCAGCCCTCGTTGCACTTCTTCACCGGATAGGCCAACCGCCGCTTGCCCCAAATTTCCGAGCGCACAACAGCCCCGCCTTGGTCGGTCACCAGCTGCTCGACCGCGTTCGCCGTCGTCTGGATGGCATCGTCTTCCAATTCCGGATGGACGATGTACAGCGCTTCGTACGTTCGCAAGCTCAACAGATTGCCGTCCTACTGGTCGTGGGGTATGGCACACTGCGTGCCTGCCCCGGTGGTGGTGTCTGGGCCTTACCCGTGGGGGTCCCATGCTGGCATGTGCCGATTACACACGGTGCTAACATGTCAGCCCATACACACCCTGGGCTGGTTTCCAAGGTGTGAGCCGGTAAGGGTAGCAACAAAGCGGGGATAGGGGCAAGTGTGCAGTGTGTGCCGGGGCCGGGCGTCCCAGGGCCGGGTGTCCCGGTTGCCGCCCCGCCACTCAGGTTTACACGCTTTGCGATGTGGGGTACGATTGACCTAAGCGCGGTGTCTGCGAAAAGTGCGGGCAATGGGTCTGCCTGCGGTTGCCGCGATTCTTTGTGGCCGGGGCTGTGCCCGCGTAGCACCCGGGTGGCACCCGGCCACGCGCGAGGAGTATGCGCGTGGGGCGCCTCCGCATTCGATTGGCTTGGCTGCGTGTGGCGACCGCCCGGCTGCTGGCCCTCTGCTGCCTGTGTGGGGCACCGGCCAGCATGGCCCAGGCGGAAGCGCGCGTGCTGGGCCCGTACGACATTCTGCTGCTGCACTCCTATCACCCGGGCTACACGTGGACCGAAGATGTGACGGTGGGTATTCGCCAAGCACTGAACGAGCTTGCGCCTTCGGTCGAGGTATACGTCGAGTACATGGATGCCAAGCGCTATCGCTATGGCGATTATCTTGAGCAGCTGGTTGATATCTTTGCGCTGAAGTACGCGGGCCGGCCTTTCGACCTCATCATCGCTTGCGACGATGCCGCCATTGAATTCGCGCTTGAACACGACGAGAGCATCTTCGGCGGCGCGCCGGTCGTCTTCTGTGGCACAGCCCACC
>CAYMLC010000382.1:1060-3784 GCA_964390765.1 uncultured Nitrospirales bacterium | reverse complement strand
GGTCCGACCAGCAGCAGCCACGCGTTGGGGCGTACGCGGGCCACGTGGGCGAAGGCATCGACCGCCAGCGGCAGGTCGATGAGCACGTCGAGCCCGGAGAAGCACAGCACCTGGGCATCGGCGGGCAGGCCGAGCGCGGTGCGCGCGGCTGCGGGTTCGGGCAGGTCTTGAAAGGCGGCGAGATTGGCGCCGCCGGGCACGTGCAGGCAGGTCTCGCGCGGCACGCCCAGGGCCACGGCGCGGTCGATCAGCGCTTGGCTGATGGCGGTCAGGCCGTCGAGCTGGGGGCGGTAGTGCTCTTCGAACCAGGTCTCGATGCCGCCGAAGAGGAACCGGTACCAGCGCGGACGCCGCTCGGCGATGAGGCCGCCGCGGCCCCACCAGTCGATCCAGTCGCTGAAGACAGGGATGCCGCGCGGGCGGGCATAGGCCAGCGCGGGCCAGATGACGGCGAGGCGGGTATCGAGACAGTGGATGAGGTCGTAGGGCTGTGCCTCGCGCGCGAGAAAGCGGTAGCGCCGCAGCGCGCAGTAGGGGTCCCAGCCCTGGCGCAGTGCGCCCACCAGCAGGTCGGGGTTGTGCACGATGCGGAAGCCATCGGCCGTCTCGATCGTCGTGTGCCAACGGGCCGTGTCGGCGTGGCAGAAGACATCGACGGTGTGCCCGCGCGCGGCCAGCGCCTGCGCCCAGGGATAGGCGCGAAAGTGGATCTTGAAGCGCCGGTGGTTGGTGATATAGGCGATGCGCAGGGGTGCGCCGCCCGGCGTCTGCTCCGTACCCCCCAAGGCGCCCTACGGCGTGCCGGCGCAGAAGCCGTCTTCGGTGCCGGCTTCGGGGCAGGCCGCGTAGGCCTGCAGGTTGAAGAACTGGATGAGGCGCAGTAGCTCGGTCAGGTTGATGAAGCCGTCGGCCGGCGCATAGTCGCTGGCATGTGCGCGGCAATCCCCGCCCGGGATACCGGGCACATAGCCGTCTTCCGTGGCGCCCGGCGTAGCGGCACAGCCCACCCCGCCGCCGTTGAAGAACTGGATGACGCGCAGCAACTCGCCGAGGTCGAAGCGGCCGTCGCCGTTGCTGTCGCCACTGTGCAGGCGCGTGGTGTCGCTTGCGGCCAGCAACTCGGCCACGTTCAACTCGTCGTCGCCATTGGTGTCGAGCGGCATGAAGTCCTCGGCCACCGCCTCGGCAATCGCGCCCTGCGCCTCGCCGAGGCTCAAGCGGCGCGAGGCATCGGTGTCGGCCAGCGCAAAGATCGCCTGCAGGGCCGCGGCCAGTTCGCGCGGTGCGCCCAGTACGCCGCACGCGTCGAGCGGGTCGACGACGGTCAGCACCGCGGCGCATTGTGCGCTGTTGCCGGCGGCGTCGGTTGCGGTGACGGTGACGGTCTGCGGCTGGCGGCGGTCGATACAATTGACCTGCGGCACGTCGAGGCTGAACACGACGGGGCCATTGGCGTCGGTCGTGCCCGCATCGAAGCGCGCCGCTTCCAGCAGGCCGAGGCCGCCCGGCGGCAGTTCGACGGTGCTGTCGGCACAGAGGAGGGCGGGCGGCGTGTTGTCGATCACGACGGCGGCGGTGGGTGCGCCGCCCAGTTCAATGGCGTTGCCGGCGGTATCGGCGATGGCGCCCGTGGGCGCAAGCGTCACGGTCAGGGTGCCGTCGCCGGTCAGGCCGCCGAGCGTGAGGGTATAGTCGTTGGTGCCGGGCGCAGGGTCTAGGCTGGTCTCGGCCACGCTTATGCCGGGTGCGCTGATGCCGAGCGCGTCGAGCGAGACACCCTCGACCTGTTCGGTAAAGCGCAGGGCAAACTGCGCGAGCGCGGCGTTGGTGGGGCTGGCGGTCTGCGCGATCAGTAACTCGAGCCGGGGCGCCTTGGTGTCGAGGAAGACGACGTTGCCGGTGTCGGCGGCGCCGAGCACCTTGTTGCCGGCGGGGTCTTCGATGGACTGGTCGGAGTCTTGGAAGGCGAGACCCAGCGCGCCTTCGGTTACACCGGTGTCGACGGTCACGGTCCAGGTCTCGCCGCTGCCCGTGACGGCGCTAACACGGGGCGTCTCCACCACTTCGCCTGCCGTAGTCACTGCAAAGTCGTCTGCGGTCACGGGGTCCACTGCATCGTCGAAGGTCGCGGTGAACGCAACCTCGCTGGCGTTGGGCGCATTGCCCGCTACGGGCACAATCTCGACGATACGTGGCGCCAGCGTGTCGGCCATATGCATGGCGGGACCGGCCTGCGTGGTGGCGATGGGATTGCCCGCGGCGTCGGTAACGCTGGCGTCGGCGTCGTCGAAGGCAAGCGACACACGGCCCTCGATTCCTCCGACGGCCACGGTCACGGTCCAGGTGGTGGCCGCGCCCGCAACGCCCGCGATGGTGGGCGCGGTCTGCACGTCGCCGTCGCTGGTCAATACGAAATCACTGGCGTCGATGGTGCCTACGGCCTCGGTCAGTTCGAGCGTGAAGCCGATCTCGTTCGCCGTGGCGGCGGGCGCGCCGTTGAGGGCGAAGGCGGCGATATCGGGGGCGCGCGTGTCGGCCGTGCGCGGCACGGGGGCGGGGCTGGGCACCAGCTTGTTGCCGGCGGCGTCGGCGAGGCTGCCGTCTTCGTCGAGCAGCGCCAGCGTGACGGTGCCTTCCACCTCGCCGTTGTCGACGGTCACGGTCCAGCTGGTGCCGCCGCCGGTCACGTCGAGCACGCTGGGCGGCGTGAAGGTGGGTCCCAAC
>CAYMLC010000382.1:0-1050 GCA_964390765.1 uncultured Nitrospirales bacterium | reverse complement strand
AAGTCATCGGGCGTCAGCGTGCCCGCGTCTTCCGTCAGCGTCAGCAGGTAGTCCGCGGTCGGGGCATTGACCGGTGGGCTGCCGTCAACCACAAGACTGGCCACCTGCGGCGGCCGCGTATCGGCCATGAAAACCAGCCCGGAACCTCCGCGCTTGCGCAGGGGCCGTCCGCCGCTGTCAACGATGCTGTCATCGGCATCGGCCACATCGATGCCCAGCATGCCCTCGGCGGCGCCGGTATCGATGGTGACGGTCCAGGTGTCGCCGGTTCCGATCACGTCGCTCACGGCGGGCGGCACGTCGCTGATGCCGTCGAAGGAGACGGTCAGGTCGTCGGGCGCCACGGCCTCGACCGGTTTCGAGAACTGCACGGTGAAGCCGACACTAGCGGCGTTGGGCGCGGGCGTGCCATCGAGCACAACGCTTGCCACAGCCGGCGCCAAGAGATTCGCAGTGTGCGTGGCACCGGCCGCGCTGGCGGCGATCGGGTTAAACCATTCGTCTGTCGCGCTGCCGTCGGTGTCGTTGACGGTCAGGGTCAGGTCCCCTTCCGTGGCGCCGACACGCACGTCGACAGTGAAGCTGTCGCCGCTGCCGCTCACATTGGTGATGGCCGGGGCGTCTTCGGTGTCGCCATTCAGCGTAAGCGCCAGGTCGCTGGCATCAAACGCGCCCACGGGCTCGGTCAGGGCGACCTCGAATTGAATGTCGGGTGCGTCGTCGGCGGGATTGTTCAGCAGCGTGATGTCCGCCACCTCCGGCGGCTGGCGGTCGATGGTGAACGGGCCCGCATCGAACCAGGCGGCCTGCGGGGTACGCGCCACCCGAAAGCCGATGCGGCCCGAGGTGACGTTGGGCAGGACGCGCTCGCGCGTGTCGGTGCGTGTGGCGTCGGCTGCGTCGTCCCACGCGCCACCCCGTACCACGCGCTCGCCGCCGAAGGCATCGCCGGTGGGGTCGGTCTCGGGCGTATCGGGGTAGGCGCCGTAGCGGTCGAAGGTCCACTCGGCCGCATTGCCGCTCTGGTCGAAGGTGCCCGCAGCGCTGGCC
>CAYMLC010000381.1:601-3793 GCA_964390765.1 uncultured Nitrospirales bacterium | reverse complement strand
TGGCACGGAATAGAGGGCGTGCTGAAGGAGGAGTTGATCGACCTCTCGCAACAGGATGACGAAGAAATCGCGCTGCTGCGCTATACGCCCGCCGCGGGCAGCATCGGCACGTGCCGCTACAAGTTGAAGCCCAATCAGCCGGAAGATTTCGAACGCGTGATCGAGGTGTTCAAGGCGCACAACATCGGCTACTTCTTCTACAACGGCGGCAACGATTCGATGGACACGGCTCACAAGGTGGCGCAATTGGCGCACGAGCGCGGGCTCGACCTGGTGGCCGTGGGCGTGCCGAAGACCATCGACAACGACGTGGGCGATTCGGCGTTCAAGCTGATTGACCACACGCCGGGCTACGGCAGCGTGGCGCGGTACTGGATGGGTATCGTGCAGAATGCCGACGAAGAGAACCGGGGCTCCTCTCCCGCCGACCCGGTGCTCGTGCTGCAGGCGATGGGGCGAAAGATTGGCTATATCCCGGCTGCGGCACGCCTGGCCGACCCGCAGCGCGAGATGCCGCTGCAGATTTATATGGCCGAGAGCGGCATTGCGCCGGAGCAACTGTGCGACAACGTGAACGACCAGCTCGCGCGCGACGGGCGCTGCATCGTGGTGGTGAGCGAGGGCTTCGACATGGGCGGGCTGGGTGAGTCGAAGGACGCCTTTGGCCACACCCAGTTCAGCGCGTCGAAGATGACGGTGGCACAGAAGGTGGTCAACCTCTTGAACGAGCGCGGCCTGCGTGCGCGGGGTGCGGCCCGTGGCCAGGTGCCCGGCACGGACCAGCGGATGACCTGTGCCTACGCCTCGATTGTCGACCTCGATGAAGCGTACAACGTGGGGCTGAAGGCGGCCGAGATTGCGGCCTCGGGCGAGAATGGCTGGATGGCCACGCTGCTGCGCAAGCCGGGCCTAATCTACAGTGTTGAATATGATAAAGTGCCGCTCGAGGCGGTGGCGAATAGCGAGCGCACCTTTCCGGCGGACTGGCTGACGCCGGACAAGATAGACGTGACCGATGCATTTGTGCGTTATGCGCGGCCGCTCTTGGGTGAGGATTGGCCGAGTGTGCCGGTTGTGGGCGGCCGGCAACGCTTTGCGCGATTGCGGCAGACCTTTGCGCCGGCGAAGTTGCCGGCCTATGTGCCGCAGGCGGCACGCGGATAGGCCGCGCGCGGATTGAACGGCATGCACGCCCCCCACACAGCATGGGGAGAGAACACCGATGGCGGACACCTGGGAATACAAGACGCACTTCGTGAAGGTGTTCATGGGCCACATGGACACGCATGAGGTGGACGACATTCTCAACGCCGACGCGGCGGAGGGCTGGGAGCTGATCCACGTGACGGCGGTGGTGGAGAACAACACCACGCAGGGCTTCTTCCACCACTACCGGCGAATCAAGGAAAGCGATCGGCGCATCGGATTTTCGCAGTAGGGCACGGCTTCGGGCTGCGCCCCAACCCGGCGGCACCGGACCGCGCGATGGAGAAGTAAACCGCATGGCCACCTATCAGTTCGGCATGGTCGGTCTGGGCGTGATGGGCTCGAACCTCGCCTACAACATCGCCGACCACGGCTTTGCCGTGGCGGGGCTCGACCTGGACGAGGCGAAGCGGCAGGCCTTTCACGAGAAGGCGCCCGCCGGAAAGACCATCGATGCCTTTGACGATGCCGCCGCGTTTGCCGCCGCGCTCGAGACGCCGCGCCGCATCCTGATGATGGTGCCCGCGGGGCCGGCGGTCGACAGCGTGATTGATTCGCTGCTGCCCCACCTGGAAGCGGGCGACATCCTGATCGACGGCGGCAACACCCACTTCCCCGACACGGTGCGCCGCATCGAGTATGTCGAGGGCAAGGGCCTGCGCTATCTCGGCATGGGCGTGAGCGGTGGCGAAGAGGGCGCACGGCGCGGCCCTTCGCTGATGCCGGGCGGCACGCGCAGTTCGTGGGAGTATGTGCAGGAAGTCTTGCAGAGCATCGCCGCCGTAGCCGAAGACGGTGAGCCGTGTTGCCAGTTCATGGGCACTGGCGGTGCCGGGCACTACGTGAAGATGGTGCACAACGGCATCGAGTACGGGGACATGCAGATGATCTGCGAGGCCTATGCACTGATGGGCCGGCTGCTGGGGATGACGCCGAACGAGCAGTCGCTGGTCTTCCAGGAATGGAATGCGGGCGACCTCGACAGCTACCTCATCGAAATCACCGCCGACATCTTGAGCAAGACCGACCCCGACACCGGCCAGCCGATGGTCGACGTGGTGCTCGATACCGCCGGGCAGAAGGGCACCGGTAAGTGGACGTCGGTGAGTGGGCTGGACCTGGGCGCGCCGATTCCGACGGTGGCCGAGGCGGTCTTCGCGCGCATGCTGAGCGCGGTGAAGGAAGAGCGCGTGGCGGCGGCCAAGGTGCTGGCCGGGCCCGACTTGGTCTTCGAGGGCGACCGAACTGCGTTCATCGAAGACGTGCGCATGGCGCTCTACTGCTCGAAGATCTGCAGCTACGCGCAGGGCTTTCAACTGCTGCGCTACGCGGCCGAAGAATACGGCTGGGAACTCAACTACGGCAGCATCGCCATGGTCTGGCGCGAAGGGTGCATCGTTCGCGCGCGCTTTCTGAACCGCATCAAGGAAGCCTTCGACGCCGACCCCGCCCTGGTGAATCTGCTCACGGTGCCCTTCTTCCATGACGTGATAGCCCGCGGTCAGGAATCGTGGCGGCGCGTGGTGGCGGCGGCGGTCACCCACGGCGTGCCGCTGCCGTGCATGGGCTCGGCCTTGAGTTACTACGACGCCTACCGGTCCGAGCGCTTGCCCGCGAACCTCTTGCAATCGCAGCGCGACTACTTCGGCGCGCACACCTTCGAGCGCATCGACCGCCCGCGCGGCGAGATGTACCACGTGGACTGGCCCAGCCTGTAGATGACCCAAGATAAATGAACCAAGATAAATGAACCAAGTTAAATGACCCGAGATAAATGACCCGATATAAATGACCCAAGACGGCAAACGCATCCAGTTGTCCTTCGACATTGAATCGCAGGACCTTACCGCCTTCATCGAATATTACTTTCGCTACGCGCCCGAGGGCCGGCGCAGCATGTGGCGGATGTATCTGTTCGGCGGCGTGTTGTTTGCCGTGCTCGCGTACAGCGAGGCCGGCCATCCCGAGCACGGGCTCGACAATCCC
>CAYMLC010000381.1:0-591 GCA_964390765.1 uncultured Nitrospirales bacterium | reverse complement strand
CCCGCTATGTGCTGTTGCTGCTCGTATCGGCCTTGCTCATGGGTGCCGGCTTCTACTTCTACCTGCGCGTGATGCGTCCCATGCTCGCCGGGTTTGTCACGCGCACCAAGCTCTTCCGCGAACGACTTGGCCCGACCACCATGATTCTCACGCCCGAGGAAATCTCGGTGCGCAACGAGCACGGCCACGGCCGTATGGACTGGGGCCCCGTGCGCGAGGTGGCCGAAGACAAGCAGCACTACTACATCATGTTCGGCGGCCTGCGCGGATTCGTGGTGCCCAAGCGCGCCTTTGACAGCGAGGCCGAGGCCGAAGCCGCCTATGACCAGATGGCAGCATGGGCCGAGGCGCGCGAGGAGCCTGCAGCCAGTCGCGCGTAGCGCGGCACGGCGCGTGACCGACCCGGTGGCGGTCTGATGGTGGCTGCTCGCGGCCACCCGTTCCCCAGATAGACCCGGTGCCGCGCGGACGGCGTGACTGCGGGCACCACGTGCTGGCCGGGTGCCGGCCCCGGAAAGGCTGCCCGAAGAAGCTCCCCCCTCCCGCCATTACCCGCCCGCCGTCTCCCCCTCCCGTCATTCCTGCCCCCCC
>CAYMLC010000380.1:2091-3794 GCA_964390765.1 uncultured Nitrospirales bacterium | reverse complement strand
CGCGACCCATGTGGCGGGCATCATCACCGAGCGCGGCGGGCGCGGCGCACATGCGGCCATCCTGGCGCGCAGCTTCGGCATTCCCGCGGTCAGCGCTGTCGAAGACGTGCTGCGCTATCTGCACCCGGGCGAGCGTGTGCTGGTCAACGGTTCGACCGGCGAAGTCATCATTCGGCCGAGCGAGGATACGGTGCGTCTGTATCCCGCGGCGCAGCGCAGCGCGCGCACGTCGGTGCCGGCCGTGGCCCCGGTGCCCGGCCTGCAGGTCCACGCCAACATTTCGATCGCGAGCGACGTGGATACGGCGGTGGCCATGCAGGCGGAGGGCATCGGCCTGTACCGCACCGAGTTCGAGTTTCTGGCGGCGGGCCGCCTGCTGGACGAGCAGGAGCAGTTCGAGCGCTACCAGTACATCGTGCGTGCCATGCGCGGGCGCCCGGTCACGATGCGCCTGCTCGACTTCGGTGCCGACAAGCCGGCGCCCTTTCTCAAGTTGCCGCAGGAAGAAAACCCCTGCCTCGGTTACCGGGGCGCACGCCTGCTGCAGGGGCGTACGGACCTGCTGATTACGCAGGCGCGGGCCATGGCGCGCGCCTCGCGCGAGGGGCCCATCGGCATCCTCTATCCCATGATCATCGACGTGGTGCAGTTCCTGCGTATCCGCGAGATCATCACGCAGCACACGGCCGACATCTCCGGCGCACAGCTCAGCCACGGGATTATGTTCGAAGTGCCCTCGGCCTGCTTCGAGGCCGACGCGCTGTTCGCCACCTGCGATTTCGGCAGTGTCGGCACCAACGACCTGATTCAGTATCTGTTCGCCGTCGACCGCAACAACACCTTTGTGGCGCATGACTACGATCCGGATCGCCCGGTCTTCTGGCGGCTGCTGGGCGACATGGCCGCCGCGGCACGCCGCCACGGCAAGAAGCTTTCGCTGTGCGGCGAGATTGGTGGCCAGCCGCAGTATCTGCCCCTGCTGCTTGACCATGGCTACGAATGCGTGAGCGTGAGTGCGCGGTTGATTGGCGTGGCGCGCCGCGCCATGCTGAGCCAGCACCCGCAGGCCGGGTGAGGCAATACCCGGCACGAGGGATACCAGCGGAACGAGCAATGGCATAAGGAGTAGACCATGCTGAGCGAAGCGATGCAGACGGCGATGAACGATCAGATTAACCGGGAGTACTTCAGCAGCTATCTCTACAGTGCGATGGCCAACTGGTTCGAGTCGGGCAACTTGCCGGGTTGTGCCAAGTGGATGCGCATGCAGGCGGATGAAGAGCGCGGCCATGCGGAGAAGTTTGTGCAATTCCTGCACGACAAGGGCGCGCGCGTGCAGTTGCAGGCGATCGATGCGCCGCAGAACGAATGGGCCACGCCGCTGGCCGCATTCGAAGAAGCCTACAAGCACGAGCAGCACATCAGCGCAGAGATCAATAAGCTTTCTTCGCTGGCGATCGATGAGCAAGACCACGCCTCGCGCGTGTTTCTCGAGTGGTTCGTGACCGAGCAGGTCGAAGAGGAGGCGAGCGTGGACGCCGTGGTGCAGCGCGTCCGCCTGGTGCAAGATGCGCCGGGCGGCATGTTTCTCATTGACCAGGAACTCGCCAGCCGCAGTCCGGAGTCCGAGGGCTGAACCGTGCGCATTCACTGGCTGCAGCACGTGCCATTCGAAGGGCTGGGCAGCATTGAGGGCGGGTGCC
>CAYMLC010000380.1:0-2081 GCA_964390765.1 uncultured Nitrospirales bacterium | reverse complement strand
GGTGCCAGGCGCAGGGGCACACCCTGACCGCGACGCGCTTCTGGCAGGGCGATGACTTGCCGCCGCCGTATCAGGTGGACGGTGTGATCGTGATGGGCGGCCCAATGAACATCTACGAGGAAGACCGCTACCCCTGGCTGGTGCCGGAAAAGCGCTGGCTGGGCGAGGCCATCGAGCAGGGCCGTCCGACCTTGGGCATCTGCCTGGGGGCGCAACTGGTGGCCGATGTACTGGGCGGGCGCGTGAAACCAGGCGAGCCCGAGATTGGCTGGATGCCGGTCACGCTGCGTGATGAGGCGAAGCGCGCACCGCTGACCGAGGGGCTGCCCGATACGCTGACCCCACTGCACTGGCACGGCGATACCTTCAGCATTCCGCCGCAGTGTGTGCACCTGATGTCGAGCCCGGCGTGCGCGAATCAGGCCTTCCACTTTGAAGACTTCGTGCTGGCCTTGCAGTTCCACCTCGAATCGACGCCCGAGACGGTGGAGACGATGCTGACCGAATGCGCCGGCGAACTGCACGACGCCCCGCACATCCATACCGCCGAGACGATTCGCGCGGCGACCGCCCAGCATGCAAAGGCGGGTCAGGCGGTGATGGGCACCCTGCTCGAGCGTCTCTTCAACTAGGCGTGGCTACGAGCGTGGCCCGCGCACGATATCGAGCATCTCTGCGATGCGGGTAAACCGCTCGCGCGGCTTGCCCACTGCTGCGCCGGCTTCGGTCTCGGCGCTATCGATGCGCTGCCAGTCGTCGTAGGTCACAACGTTGACCTCGCGATCCGCGAGCAGTGCATCGACCGCGGCGCTGTCCGGCACCTCACAGCCGGGCAGGTTTGGCACATCTTCCAGCAGGGCCTGGGCCGTCTCGATGCTGTCGGGCTTGTTGGTGCCGATGACGCCGGAGGGCCCACGCTTGATCCAGCCCACGACGTAGAGGCCGGTCACGGGTCGGCCGTCGTCGACGACGCGGCCGAGCTCGTTCGGAATTACACCCCACCGCTCGTGAAACGGCACACTCGGCAGCGGCACACCGCGATAACCGATGCTGCGGAAGACGAGTCCGCACGGGATCTCGACCGTTTCGCCGGTGGCTACGGGCCGTTGCTTGAAGGGTTCGCCCTCGAGCCGGTTGCGCTCGAGCACGATGGAGGCGACATGCCCGTCGCCGCGGATTTCGGTGGGCCCCATCAGGAAGACGAAGTGCATCTCACGCCGCTTGGCCGGGTCCGGTGCGTGGCCAGCGTATTCTTCCAGCAACGCGAGATTGCGCTTTACGCTGGGCTCGGCCGACTCTTCCTGGCTGGCCTCGTTCAGCGCCAGCGTGCCCACGTCGACGACGGGATTGCAGTCGGCCAACTGGCCCATCTCCTTCAACTCGGGCGGCGTGAACTTGGCTTGCGTCGGCCCGCGACGGCCCACCACGTAAATCTGGCGGACCTTGCTCTCGGCCAGTGCATCGAGCGCGTGTTGCGCGATGTCGGTCTCGCGCAATTCGTCTACCGTCTTGGCCAGAATCCGCGCCACGTCCATCGCCACGTTGCCCACGCCAATGACGACGGCAGTCTCGTGGCTGAGGTCGAAGGTCAGGTCGCGGTAGTCCGGGTGGCCGTTGTACCAGCCCACGAACGAAGTGGCGGTATAGCTGCCCGCCAGGTCCTCGCCGGGGATGTTCATGCGGCGGTCGGTCTCGGCGCCACACGCGAAGATGATGGCGTCGTAGTGGCGCCGCAAATCATTCACGGCAATGTCGCGGCCGACGGTCACATTGCCCAGAAAACGGAAGCCCGGGCGGGCCGCAATCTTGTCGTAGACCTTGACCACATTGCGGATCTTCGGGTGGTCGGGCGCCACGCCGCCGCGCACCAGGCCGAACGGCGTGGGCAGGCGGTCGTACATATCGACAACGCAGGACGTATCGGCCTTCAGCAAGGGGTCGGCGGCATAGAAGCCGCTGGGTCCGCTGCCGACAATGGCGACGCGAAGGGGGCGCTCGGGCGTGCCGAGGGTACTCATGGTGCTCTCCTGTTACGCGTGGTGTGGGGTGCGCGGCCGGGGCACGGCTCGCGTGCGCCCGCT
>CAYMLC010000379.1:0-3801 GCA_964390765.1 uncultured Nitrospirales bacterium | reverse complement strand
GGTATCTTGTGCTGGCTCGCGATGTCGTATACCGCATTGAAGGCGCGGCGCATGCGCGTCTCGAGCCGCTGGTTCACCTCGCCCTCGTCCCAGTAGTCGCCGCTGCGGCTTTGCAACCACTCGGAATAGCTGACCGTTACCCCGCCGGCATTCGCCAGGATGTCGGGCATCACCAGCGTCTTGTCGGGGTCGAAGGCCGCATCACCGTCCGAGGTGACCGGGCCGTTGGCCACCTCGACCACGACCGGAGCCTTGATGCGCGGCGCGTTGTCGCCGTCGATGACCCCGCCCAGCGCCGCGGGGATCAGGATGTCCACATCGAGTTCGAGGAGTTCTTCGTTACTGATGTCCTGGGCGTCGACCATTTCACACACGCCGCCGTGGCAATAGACCGCCTTCACCTCACGCGTATCTTCCTTCATCTTGATGAGGCTGGGCACGTCGAAGCCCTCTTCGTGATAGATACCGCCGTGGCTGTCGCTGACGGCGACCACGCGATAGCCGTCGGCATGCAGCAGGCGGGCGACCACCTGGCCCGCATTGCCGAAGCCCTGCACCGCGACCGTGATGTTCGAGGGTTTCCACTCGCGCTTGTGCTCGAGCTCCTTGATGCAGAAGTAAGCGCCACGGCCCGTGGCCTCGTTGCGCCCCAGGCTGCCGCCCAGCTCGATCGGCTTGCCCGTGATGACGGCGGGCGTGTAGCGGCGGTGGATCTTCGAGTACTCGTCCATCATCCAGCCCATGATGCGGGCATTGGTGTAGACGTCCGGCGCGGGAATGTCCGTATCCGGACCAATGAAATCAGCCATGCCGTCGACAAAGCCACGGCTCAAGCGCTCGAGTTCCATGTGCGAGAGCTTCTTGGGGTCGACCGTAATGCCGCCCTTCGCGCCGCCGTACGGAATATCCACCACCGCACACTTGAAGGTCATCCAGAAAGCCAGGGCCTTCACCTCGTCGATGTCGACGTCCCAGTGGTAGCGGATACCGCCCTTGGTCGGGCCGCGGGTGTCGTCGTAGCGCACGCGGTAGCCTTCGAAAACCTCGAGCGAGCCGTCGTCCATACGCACCGGTATCGAGATCTGCATCATCGCCTTGGGGTGCTTGAGCCGCGCGATGACCTCGTCGTCGAGTTCCACGTATTGCGCGGCCTCGTCGAGTTGTTTCACGGCATCGAGGAAGGGGTTCGTGTGTTCGGACATGGCTGGTGCGCTCCTCGGTGGGGTGGCTGAGGGGGGCAGTATAGCCAGTGCGGCGGGGGAAGGCATGCCTCGCAAGGGCTGTTGGCGGCGCGGTTTGGCGCGATCGTGTCGATTGCGGACTACGCTGGGGATTTGCTATGTTTCAGTGCATAGTGAAACGAATGAAGAAACAGAAAACAAACCGGCCCGCGCTAGACTCGCCCCGGCATCTGCGCTACCATACGGCAGCCGGCCAGAATGCCCGGAATAGACCGCAAGCGGAGGCGGAAACACCGGATTCTTGCGCCGCCGCAGCCCCGTACGGCGAGCGGGGTGGGCAGCACAGCAGTAACTCCGCGGCAGGAGCCTTGCCCCTACGATGAGCGCTACGTTCTTCAAACGTCTCAACTCCAGCGTCTCGCGACACATGATACTGGGCATCGCGGGCATCGCGCTGGTCTTCTTCATCATCGGTCACCTTGCGGGTAACTTCAATATCTTGCTCGGCCCCGAGGCAATGAATGGCTACGCGGAGAAGTTGCGCGATCTCGGGCCGCTGTTGTGGGTGGCGCGTGCGGGTATTGTGGCGGCCTTCGGCGCGCACATCGTGTTTGGTCTGCACAGCGCCATCACGAACCTGAGCAAGCGTCCATCGCGCTATGCGGTGAATGCGCACCGCGCCGACAAGACGGTGGCCACGCGCTCGATGGCGATTACGGGTACGCTCATCGGTGCGTTCCTGCTCTTTCACCTCATCGACTTCACGTTCAGCGATCACCATGGTCCGCGCGCCATGGTGGACGGAGAAGACCTCGGTCTCTACGGCGTGGTTTGGAATGCGTTCAGCAACCCGCTGCATGCCGGGCTCTACATCGTGGCGGTCTGCGCGGTGGGACTGCACCTGTCGCATGCCATCAGCAGTGTGTGCGTGACCCTGGGTGCGGAGAGCAAGCCCTTTGTGCAGCGGATGGATGTGGCCGGCAAGATTTTCGGCGTGCTGATTGCCGTGGGCTACAGCTCGCTACCGATTTACGTGCTCGTACGCGTGCACCTGTTAGGAGGTTGAAGCAGTATGCTGGATTCAAAAGTACCCAGCGGTCCGGTTGCGGACAAGTGGACGAAGCACCGCTTCGAGATGAAGCTGGTGAACCCCGCGAACAAGCGCAAGTACGAGGTGATTGTGGTGGGCACGGGCCTGGCCGGGGCGTCGGCCGCCGCCACGCTCTCCGAGATGGGCTATCACGTGAAGGCGTTCTGCATTCACGATTCGCCCCGGCGCGCGCACAGCATCGCTGCACAGGGCGGTATCAACGCCGCGAAGAATTATCAGAACGACGGCGACAGTGTGTACCGCCTGTTTTACGACACCGTAAAGGGCGGGGACTACCGCTCGCGCGAGGCGAATGTGTACCGCCTGGCGGAAGTCAGTGTAAACATTATCGACCAGTGCGTGGCGCAGGGCGTGCCCTTCGCGCGCGAGTACGGCGGCTACCTGGCGAACCGCAGCTTTGGCGGCGCGCAGGTGTCGCGTACCTTCTACGCGCGCGGGCAAACCGGCCAGCAGTTGCTGCTGGGCGCCTACAGCGCACTGATGAAGGAAGTCGGCAAGAAGGGCGTGGAGATGTATCCGCGCCGCGAGATGCTCGACCTGGTGGTAAAGGACGGGCGCGCCACCGGTATTGTGGTGCGCAATCTGTTGACCGGCCAGTTGGAGACGCACACGGCCGATGCGGTGGCGCTGTGTACCGGCGGGTATGGCAACGCCTACTACTTGTCGACCATGGCCAAGAACTGCAACGTGACGGCCACGTGGCGCGCACACCGGCGCGGCGCCTTCTTCGCGAACCCCTGCTTTACCCAGATTCACCCCACCTGCATCCCGGTGCACGGCGAGTACCAGTCGAAGCTGACGCTGATGAGTGAAAGCCTGCGCAACGACGGCCGGGTGTGGGTGCCGCGGAAAAAGGACGACAGCCGGCGTCCGTCGGAGATTCCGGAAGACGACCGCAACTACTACCTCGAAGAGCAGTACCCCAGTTTCGGCAACCTGGTGCCGCGCGATGTGGCTTCGCGCCGCGCAAAGGAGCAGTGCGACGCCGGGTATGGCGTGGGGCCGACGGGCCTGGCGGTCTACCTCGATTTTCGCGACGCCATCAAGCGCGACGGCGTGGAGACGATCAAGGCGAAGTACGGCAACCTGTTCGACATGTACCAGCGCATCACGGACGACAATCCGTATGAGACGCCGATGATGATCTACCCCGCGGTGCACTACACCATGGGCGGTCTGTGGGTGGACTACAACCTGATGAGCAACCTGCCCGGCTTGTTTGTGCTGGGCGAGGCCAACTTCTCGGACCATGGCGCGAACCGGCTGGGCGCGAGCGCGCTGATGCAGGGTCTGGCCGATGGCTATTTCGTGCTGCCCTACACCATTGGCGATTACCTGGCGCAGGCCGGGCCTTCGCACGCCTCGCCCGACGATGCGGAATCCAAGCAGACGGCCCAGGAAGTAAACGACCGCATCGATGCGCTGGTGAATCTGAAGGGCAAGAAAACCGTCAACGAATTGCACCGCGAACTCGGCCTGACCATGCGGGACTACTGCGGCATGTCGCGC
>CAYMLC010000378.1:0-3810 GCA_964390765.1 uncultured Nitrospirales bacterium | reverse complement strand
GACGGCGAATACAGCCAGGAATCCGCCGCCGCCAAGCTGCGTGAAGAGATTCTGGCCGCCGACCTGCCGGACGACCCGGTCGTGAATGAGGCGCTGGAACGCTTGCGCGCGTGGGACCTGAAGACGGACCGCGACAACACCTCGACCGCCGTCGCTATCCTGCCCATGGAGCCGGTCGTGCGCGCGCAGATTTTCGGGCGGCCCGTGCCCGACCTGCTGGAACTGTTCGTCGAGCGCGCCCGGGACCTCGACGAGGTCCACGGTACGGTGGCCGTGCCCTGGGGCGAGGTGAACCGGCTGGTGCGCGGCGACGTGAATCTCTCGCTCGACGGCGGGCCCGATGTGCTGCACGCCATCTATGGTGACTGGAACGAGGAGACCGGCCAACTCAATGGTGTGGCGGGCGACTGCTACGTGGCGCTGGCCTCGTGGGATGCCGAGGGCAACCTCGCCCAGTCACTCAGCATCCACCAGTTCGGCTCGGCCACGCTCGACGAGGACTCGCCGCACTACGCCGACCAGGCCCCGCTGTTTGCGGCCAAGGAGATGAAGCCCACCTGGCTCGACGAGGCCGACCTGCGCGCGAACATGCGCATCGAATACGCGCCGGGCGACTTCACCGGGCCGTGGTACGAACAGGTGGCGGGCAAGTAAGCCTGCCGATTTACACGCCGTCTCTCACCCGGGCGCGGGCGCAGGGCTGGATGCCGGCCGCGTCCGCGCCTGTGCTATCTTCGAGCGCATCGCAAAAAGGAGCATAAACGTGAAACAGGTCGCATGGGCCGCCGCGCTGGCGGGGCTGATTCTGACGGGTTGCGCCACCCCGGAAGAGGGCGTGATGAACAAGGTCATGGCGGACTTCGGCCTGGCCGAACGCCCCGAGGGCTATGTGTCGGGCACCGACCAGGTGTTCTCGCAATTACCGGAAGTGGGCGCGACCGAGATGAAGCGCATGAACCTGGAAGAGCGTCACGGCGAAGTGAAGGTGCAGGAGGATGGCCTGCGCGTGAAGTACTTCAAGGAAGTGAAGCGCTACGAACACGCAACGCCGCTCGACGCCCAGCCCGCTCCGCGCACCTCGCGCACGGACCGCGCCTACACCGCCTTCATCGAATACGAGTACGTGGTGTATCAGAGCGCGCGCAAGGACAGCCGGCCCGAAGCCGAAGCGGCGACCGCCGACATTCCCACCGACGAGCGCGGCCGCGAGACGTATCGCTACCGCTTTACCTCGGGCGGCTTCTGGGATGGCGCCCAGGGCGAACCGGCCCGCCGCTAGCCATCTTCCGATTGGCCCGGGCGGCTTCGCTCGGGTTTTGCCGCGCGCATCATCAGCTTGTCCAGCGCGACCATGGGCGACTCCTGTTCGAAGAGGACCCGGTAAACCGCCTCGCAGATGGGCATCTCGACACCGGCGCGCGCCGCCAGGTCGTGTACGCTGCGCGCGGTGCGTACCCCCTCGGCGACCATGCGCGCGCCCCGCTGCAGGTCTTCGAGCATCTGCCCTTCGGCCAGCGCGACGCCCAGCTGGTGATTGCGCGAATGGCTGCTGCTGCACGTTACGATGAGGTCGCCCATGCCGCTGAGCCCCGCAAAGGTGAGCGGCGATGCGCCCAGGGCCTCGCCCAGGCGCGTCATCTCGGCGAGCCCGCGGGTTATGAGGGCGGCCCGCGCGTTCTCGCCCAAACCGAGGCCGTCGCCCACACCGGCCGCGACGGCAATGACGTTCTTCAGCGCCCCGCCCAGTTCGACGCCCACCAGGTCGTCGCTCGAATACACGCGCAGGGCCGGACCCATGAACATCTGTTGCACCCGCTCAGCCGCGGCCACATCTGCGCTGGCGGCCACCAGGGAAGCGGGCTGGTCGCGCGCCACTTCTTCGGCGTGCGTCGGGCCGGACACGGCCACCACCGGGCCCCCCGAACCCGCCTCCGTCAGCACCTCGCTCATCCGAAGCAGGGTGTCGTTCTCGATGCCCTTGGCCACACTCACACGCAGGGTGTGCGCCTCGAAACGGTGTTGCCCGGCCGCCGCGCGCATGGCGTGCGACGGCACGGCGAATACCGCGATGTCCGCCGCCCTATCAATCCCGGCGTCCACCTCGACCGTATCGGGCAGCGTCAAGATGTCGCGCAGATAGAAGGGGCTGCGCCGCGTCTGCCGCAGTTGCCCGGGCTCGTCTTCCGCGCGGCACCACAGCCGCACCGCGTGGCCCTGCAAGGCCAGGAGCCGCGCCAGCGCCAGGCCCCAACTTCCGCCACCGACCACTTGAATTCGTGCGCTCACGCCATGTACTCCGCGAGGCGCGCCTCAAAAAAGCGCGCGGTTTGATCCAGCCCCTGCGCCAGCGGCGTAGACGGCCGCCAAGGCAGCGCGGCCTTGATCTTCGCATTGCTGATGCGCACGTCGCCCACGTCCATTGCCACCCAGTGCGCGGGCCAGGGCACATGCTGCACGCGGCCCCGCCCCACCGCCCTGACCACGGCTTCGGCGAATTCGCTCACGCTGTATTCCTGCTCGCCCGCGGCAAAGTACACCTCGCCGCTGGTCTTCTCGTACGCCACGACCTGCAGCAGCGCATCGACGCAGTCATCGACGTAGAGCACATTACGCCGCTGGCGGCCCTCGCCAAAGATCGTCAGTTCCCGGCCCTGCAGCGCCAGGCCGATGAAATAGTTCAAGACGCCCGCGTCGCTGCTCTTGATGTTGGCGCGCGGGCCATAAATGTTCGCGAGGCGCACGACGGCCGTGCGCAGCCCGTGGGCGCGGTGGTAGATGAGGTGGTACTTCTCGGCGGCGGTCTTGTTCGCGGAGTAGATGTCGAGCGGAAACTCCGGGTGCTGCTCGTCGATGGGTTCACGCACCATGGCGCCACACTGCGTGCTGGTGCCGATGTACACCACCTGCGCCGCCGCGTTGTCGCGCCGCACCGATTCGAGCAGGTTGAGGGTGCCGCGGCAATTGATCTCGAGGTCGAGCAGCGGGTCCTCGAGCGAGTACTTGTGCGAGGTGTGTCCCGCACAGTTGAAGATAATCTCGTGTTCGACGACAGCGCGGTCGAGCAGCTTGTAGTCGCGCATATCGTTGTGCACCACGCGAACCGGCCGGGCTGCACCGGACACGTTGGCCTCGCGCCCGCCGCCATGGCCCAGCAACGAGTCGTAGACCGTGACGTCGGCCCCGAGCGCGGCACAGCGCAGCGCCAGGTTGCTGCCAATGAAGCCCAAGCCGCCCAGAACCAGCACCCGCTTGCCCGCCAGCGTGTGTGCCAGCGCCTGATCCATACCGCTACCCCTCCCCGCTATCCGGTGTGCGTGCGCGCCAAACATACGCGTGCCTACGCGTCTGCTCAAGCCGGCATTGCACCGGCGCCGTCTGCCCCAGTACTTTCTGCCCTACGGAGGAGCTGGTTATGGGAGAGCCACTTGCCGGCGTGCGTGTGGTCGCGGTAACCGTGAATGTGCCTGGGCCCGCCGCGGCCGCACGCCTGCGCGACCTCGGTGCGCGCGTGACCTTTGTCGAGCCGCCGCAGGGAAACCTGCTGGCGCACGCGGCGCCGGGCTGGTACGCCGAACTCACGGGCGACAGCGAGGTGTTGACGCTGGACCTGAAACAGGCCGGGCAGCGCATGCAACTCGACCGTCTGCTCGAGCAGGCCGACCTGCTCATTACCGCCAGCCGCCCGTCTTCACTGACGCGGCTGGGCCTGGGCTGGGATGACCTGCGCGTGCGCTGCCCCGAGCTGTGCCACATCGCGATTGTGGGCTATCCGCCACCGCATGAAGAAAAGCCCGGCCACGACCTGACCTA
>CAYMLC010000377.1:0-3839 GCA_964390765.1 uncultured Nitrospirales bacterium | reverse complement strand
ACTTGTCGACCGCCTTCATCAGGCCGATGTTGCCTTCCTGGATCAGGTCGAGGAAGGACATGCCACGGTTCGTGTACTTCTTGCCGATGCTCACCACCAGGCGCAGGTTCGCCTCGACCAGCTCCATCTTCGCCTTGTAGATCTTCTCCTCCCTCTCCTTGATGCGGTCGATGAGCACGCTGATCGCGTCGGTGTCGCTCTTGGCGTCGGACTCGATCTGTTCGATGCGCCGCTCGGCCAGACCCAGGCGCCGCTCCCAGTCGAGGATCTGCTCTTTCTCGAAGCCGTACTTTTCGGCCGCCGAAGCCGAGCGGCGCACGGCCACCCCCATCTTGTGAATCTGCGCACTGTCGGTGCCGACTTCGCGTTCAACCTTGTCGATCTCGTCGCGCGCGGCCTGAATGCGGCGCTTCAGGCCCTTAATCTTGCGCGCGATCTTCATGATCTCTTTCGACTTCAACTTGAACTGGCGGATGATGCGCACCTGGCGTCCGCGCAATTCGGCGATCTTGGCGTCGATATTCGCGCGGCTCTTCTGGCTCAGGCCCGAGCGGCGGCTGCGCTTCAACTGCCCTTCGATCTGCTCTTCGACGCTGAAGATCTCTTCCATGTTCTGCGGCAAATCACGGATGAACCGGTTCTGCTCGCGCATGTCTTCGATGTCGGAAATCTGCGCCAGGTTGAGCCGGCCCGCCAGAATGCGCGCCGCCACCATCTGAATCTCTTTCAGCGTGTAGGGCGTGTGCAGCAGCACATCGGTCAGCTCGTCTTCGGCCGCCTCGATGCGCTTGGCAATCGCGACCTCCTGCTCCTTGGTCAGCAGCGGCACGCGGCCCATTTCGCGCAGATACATACGCACCGGGTCGTCGGCCCGCTCGAGCCGGCTGTGCGCCGCCTCCCGGCGCAACTCGGCCTTGCGCTGCGCGGCCGCCTTCTTGCGCTCGGCCGCCTTCTTCTCCTGGTCGATTTTGAGTTCGTCCACCACCTCGACGTTCATGTGGCCCAGCTGCACCATCACGTCGTCGATTTGGTCGGCGCTCGCATCTTCCGGGAGGATGTCGTTCAGCAGCGCATCATAGGTGACCTGCCCGCTCTTCTTGGCCTCGTCGAGGGCGGTCTGGGCCTTCTCGCCGCGCTTGGCCTTGCCGGCCGAAGCGGCGCCGGCGGCCGCCTTGCTCGCCGTGCCCTTGGCGGCTGCGGCCTTCTCTTGCTGCTTCGTTTCGCGATTTACTGCTGCCATTGCGTACCTCAGTCTTGGGGCGCGCGCACGTGTCACGCGCCGCTAAGCCGCCCCCAGTTTCTCGAGCTGACTATCCAACTGTGTTTTTTCGACCGTCAGTTGCAGCGCCTGCTGGGCGTCGCCCGCGCGCTGCGCACGTTGTATATCGTTCAAGAGCGCCCGCGAGCGCGCTTGCAGCGCCTGCCGCTGCAGGCCGACCAGCCGCCGCAACACCAGCAATTCGGCCCGGTCGCCTTCGGGCGCTTCACACGTGGCCGCCGCCGCATACAGCGCCGCGGCCGCTTCATCGTCGAAGTGCGGTCCGCTGCCTGGTTCGTCTTCTTCCGTTGCCAGCACCTCGTTCAGCACGCGGCCAAACGCATTGTCCGGCAGGTCCACCTCCGCCAGCGCCATCTGCGCACGCTCGCGCAGCACCGGCGTCTCGAGCAGCACGGCGATAAAGTCGCGGTCATCCACCGTGAACGCCGGCCCCTGCGGTGTGCCCGGCTGCAGGGCCGCGCGCCGGTCGCCTCGCCGGTAGCGCTCGAAGTCGCTGTGGCAGGCATACTCGCTCAGGCCGAGGGCGCGCGCCAGCCGCTTCAGATAATCCTCGCGCCGCACCGCGTCTTCGATGCCGGCCAGAACCTCGAACACCTCGCGCGCGAGGGCTGTGCGCCCTTCGATGCTCTGTGCATCCTCGTGGCGCATGCGCACAAAAAAATCGATGAAGTCCGGCGCGCTGTCCAGTTCCGTGCGCAGGGCGTCGATACCGTGTGCCCGCACAAAGTCATCGGGGTCCTGCCCGTCCGGCAGGCACAGGGCGCGCACCCGCAAGCCGGCCGCAACCAGCACCGCGGTGCTGCGCAGCGCCGCCTTCACGCCTGCGGCGTCGCCGTCGAACAGCAGCACGGCCTCGCCCACGTAGCGCTTAATCAGCCGGGCCTGTTCCGCGGTCAGCGCCGTGCCACAGGGCGCCACCACGTTTTCGAGCCCCGCATCGAAGCAGCGCAAGAGGTCGAAGTAGCCTTCGACGATGAGCGCATAGGGCGCCTGCCGCAGCGCATCGCGCGCCTCATACAGCCCATAGAGGGTCTTGCCCTTCTTGTAAACGACGTTCTCCGGCGAATTGACATACTTCGCCGGATTGTCGTCCAGGGCGCGCCCGCCAAAGGCGACCACATTTCCCGTCACATCGCGGATGGGAAACATCAGCCGGTTGCGGAAGAAATCGTAGAGGCCGCGCTGGCCGCGCTTGAACAGTCCCGAAGCCTCGAGCACCGCATCGTGATAGGCGTCCCCGCTGCGCTTGCCGTCCCTCACCGCCGCAAGCAAGTGGTCCCACGAATCCGGGGCATAGCCGAGGCCGAACCGCTCGACGGTGCTCTCCTTCAACTGTCGGGTTTGCAGGTACTGCCTGCCCGGCTCGCCCTCGCGCGGACGGTTCAGCGTCTCGCGAAAGTGGCGCGCCGCAAAAACGGCAAAGGCTAGCACTTCGCGCCGTCTGGTGTCTTCCCCGCCGCCGCCGCGTAGTTTCGGCAGCGGCACACCGCCGCGGTCGGCCAGCTTCTGCAGCGCCTCCATGAAGCTCAGCCCGTCGTGCTCCATCAGAAAAGTGAGCGCGTCGCCGCCGCGCCCGCTGCTGAAACAGTGGTAGCGCTGGCGGTCGCGGCTGACCATGAACGAGGGCGTCTTCTCTTGCGTGAAGGGACTCAGCGCCTTGAACCGGTGTGTGCCCGATGGTTTGAGTTCGATGCGTGCGCCAATGATGTCGACGATGTCGTTGGCCGCGAGGACCTGTTCAATGATTTCGCGCGAATAGCGTTGCCCTTGTGGCATGAATTGCAGGCCCACCATGACCGGCGCCCCGAAGGGCCTCCGATTCCAACGTAAGTGCAAACCCCGCAGCGGGTTTAGAGATTCCCTGGGGAGGCCGCTTCCCAAGACCCCAACTCCCCAAAGCGCGCGGAATATAGCAGCATGCACCCAGACACACAAGCGCGCCGGTACGCCCGAAGTGATGTGTGTAAGGCCGGCCGGGGGGGCGCGGCACACCTGACCCGCGTGCTCCGGCGTGTGCTGACGGGTCGCCTGCGGCGTGCTATCCGGCGGCCAGGGCCGTGCGGCGTATCTCCTTCAGCGCGCGCATGCATTCGTCGCCGCCGCGCCCGAAGTGGTCGTGCAGCCGCAGGTAGATGTCATAGAGCGGCTGGTATGCGGCGTGGCGTTGCGGGTCAGGCGTAAACGCCTCCGGCTTCAGGCGCGCCATCTTTTCCGCCGCATCGCGCACATCGTCATAGCCGCCCGGCTGGGCGCCCGCCGCCACCGCACCCCACATCGCCGCGCCCAGCGCGACGGTCTGTTCGCTGGCTGCCACTTCAATCGGGCGGCCGGTCACATCGGCGAAGATCTGCATACAGAGCGGGTTGTGGTTCGGCAGGCCGCCGCAGGCCTTCAGGCGCTCGATGCGCACGCCGCCGCGCTCCATCTCCTGAATGATCTTGTAGGTGCCATAGGCGGTGCTCTCGAGCGCGGCACGGTATTGCTCGGCCGGGGTGGTGGCGAGGGTCATGCCGCACATCAACCCCGACAACTCGGGATTCACCAACACGCTGCGGTTGCC
>CAYMLC010000376.1:0-3846 GCA_964390765.1 uncultured Nitrospirales bacterium | reverse complement strand
GAGCATCTGCCCTTGGCCTACAAGAGTGCCGACGTCGTGATCTCGAACTGTGTCATCAACCTCAGCCCGGAAAAGACGCAGGTCTGGCGCGAGATCGCGCGGGTACTGAAGCCGGGTGGCCGGGCGGCGGTATCAGACATTGCCCTGTTGCGCCCGTTGCCGCCGGAAGTGCTGACGATGGTCGAGGCGCTGGTCGGCTGTGTGGCGGGTGCGGTGCAGGTGGAAGAGACAGAGCGCATGGCGCGCGAGGCGGGCCTCGACGGTATCCAACTCACGCAACAACCGCGCAACATCAAAGCGATGACCGATGCGAATGACCCGGCCTACAGCCGCGTGCTCGACGCGTTGCCGGCCGGCACCACGCCTGCCGACTTTATTGTGAGTCTGGAAGTGAATGCGGTGAAGCCGATCGGCGGCACGTGCTGCGGCTGAGGGATCCGGCTATTTCGCGCTCTCGTCGACCGGCTCCATCTCTGCTATCCATTCGCGGATAAGCGCGACGCCCTCTTCATGCATCACGCGCCGGGGCAGAGTGGGCATCATCTGTCCGGGGTCGGTGGTGGTGATGCGATGCACCAGAATCGAGGCGTCGGGGTCGCCCGGCACGATGCCGAACTTCAGCCCGGCTGAGCCGCGGCCCGCGGCGATAGGCGGCTTGTTTACCCCGATACGGGTGGGGCTGTCCTCGAAGAAAGACAGGTGCAGGCCTGAAGTATGCGCTGGCCCCTCGGCGTTGTGGCAGTGCATGCAGTTGATGTCAAGCCAGGCGCGCGCCCGCGCGGCCAGCGTACCGTCTTGGGGGTCGTCGTAACGCGGCACCCGCGGTGCATCGGCCGGGTCGGCGGGGGCGCCCTCGAGGATGCCCTGGCGCACCCAGTGGGCCAACTGGTTCTCCGTGCCACCCGGATAATCAAAGTCGCCGTTCAGGTGGCGTGCCTTCGGGCCAATCGGCTGCAGCCGGTCGCCAATCTCGTGGCACTGTTTGCACTGGTTCATGTTTGGCACGATGTAGTTCAGTTCGCGCTGCTCGCCATCGAAGTGTTTCCAACGGACATCCACCGTCGCACCGGCCACCGCCAGCCGCGCATCGCTCATATCGTCTTCCCAGAGGTAGGGCAAGCCCACCCACCCCTCTTCCTTGTGAATGAGCAGGCGGGTCTCGATGATGCGCTCGCCCTGCGCCGGGTCGCGGATATCGTCGAGGTAACTGAAGGTCTTCACGATGACCGTGCCGACGGGAAAGTCGAATACGTCCACATCGTCGTAGGCCGCGGCCTGGCCATCCGGCAGATAGACGAACCGGTGCTTGGCGGCGTAGTCGGAGAAAAGGGGTGTGTTCAGCGCGTAGGGCACCACGCCGTCGTTCGGCACTTGGCCCGCGTTGTCCTTGAACAGGTTGTACGCCGAGATGTAGCGCGCGGGCGGCCCATCCAGGTCCACGGTCACCGGGTGGTGGGTGCGCGCTGCGGCACCGCGCTCCCAGTAGAAACCGGTGGCCAGCAGGGCTGCGCCCGCGCAGAGCGCGGCACAGAGGATGAGGCGTTTCGTATACGGCATAGGCTGGAAGACTACTCCATGAAAGCGAGACGCACGGGCTCGAGCCGCGGCAGCGGCTCACGGTAGGGCGCCAGGTCGCGTGTGACCAGTGCTTCAATCGGGTTGCGCATTGCGGTCTCGGCGTCCACGTTGGCGAAGGTCACTTCCCCGCCGCCCACCTTCACATTGCTATGGATGGACATGTTGCGTTCGGGCGGCAGCGCACCATTCATCGCCACCTCCGGATTCACGATGCCGTCCCACACGATATCGGGCATGGGGGTGCCGGTCATCATGGCGGCCATCTGGCCGATTTCAGCCGCGGGTTCCCAGCCGCCGGCGCCGAAGCGATTGTTGTGGATGTGCACCGCTTCGGGCCAGGGGTAGTAGTGGGGATCGTTGTTCGGGTTCATCGTCGTATGCCACGCAATAATCGACACGTTGGTCGTCTGATGACCGCCAATCACATTGCCGAAAATTTCGACGTTGCGGTTCGCCATCACCATCACACCCGTACCGGTCGGCACCTTGCCCACGATATTGCCTTCGGGCGCGAAGTTTTCGGTGTCGTTGTTGATGACCGTATTGTTGAACACGCGCACGCGTTGACCATGCTGCATCGGCAGGTTGGGCATGTCGAAGACCAGCACTCCACCGGTGTTGTGCGACGCGATGTTGCCGTATACGTCGGCATCGTGGCAGTTCTCGATTTCGATGCCCGCGACGTTGTAGTGCGCGCGCGAGTTGCGCACGATGACGCCCTTGGTCTGGCCGACGTAGATGCCGGCATCCGACGCGCCAATGGCCACGCATTCGTCGATCAGCACGTTCTCCGAGCTTACCGGATAGAGGCCGTACGCACCGTTGTCGGGGCTGGGGCCGTTGGTCCATTCGGTGCGCACCCGGCGCAGGGTCAAGTTGTTGGCGCCATTTGACTTAAAGCAATTGCCCTTCGCGTCTTCGATGCCCAGGTCTTCAATCACGACGTTGTCGCTCGTCACGTACAGGCCTTCGCTGCCCATATCCTGATTGGCGAAAGACCAGACCGTCTTGTACATCCCCGCGCCGCGAATGGTCACGTTGTCGACATCGAGGCTGAGTTGCATCGTGAAATCGTAGGCGCCGGGCGCGAACTCGAAGACCGTGCCGGGCTCGGCCAGGATCAGCGCTTCCTGCACCTTCATCTGCAGGTCGGGCTCGTCGGGGCCGAACTGCACGAGCGGCGCCGCCAGCGCACTGAATGCCATACCAAACACGAGGGTGCAAACGATAAGTGGGCGCAGCATGGCGAGCCTCCAGATTTCACTCTTTTCTGAACGAGTGGTCGGGAGCATGCCGTATGCCGCTCCCGTTTGCAAATCGACCATGGATATGGACCTGCCGGTTTCAGACGCAAGACGGCCGCCAGCCCGCGAAGGGCGGCGGCCGCAAGAGTGGTAGATAAGGAATCGGGCCTGCGCTACTCCTGCTCGAACTCTTCGTGCGGCGGCACCAAGGGCTCGAGTGCGGCGAGGCGCACCGGCCCGCTCATCTGTTGCTGGTTTTCAGAAACGAAGGCCGCCCACTCGCGAAGGTCTTCGGGCACAGCCTCGCCCGCCACATCGCGCCAGAGCGCGGCGAGCGCCTGGGCCGCAGCATGCCGCGTGTGTACATCGCCCCGCTCCATCACTTCCAGAATGGCGGGGGTGGCTTCGCGCACGCCGAGGCGCGCCAGCGCAATGGCTGCCTGGGCCTGCACTTCCCGTTCATGGTCGGCCAGGCCACGCATCACCAGCGGCACATACTGCGTGTCGCCCACGTGGCCGAGCAGTTGCAGCGCCTTGGCGCGGTTGCCGTGATAGGGGTCCTGGGCATACTCCGCCAGCACCGTGCGGCTGCGCATGGCATCCAGATAATAGAGCGCATCGAGTGCCGGCGGCACGATGTTGTTGCTCAAGGCCTGCTTGTAGAAGACGATGTAGCGGAAGACGTCAACCTCCTCCTGCAGCTCCTTGAACTCATCCAGCAGTTGCGCGCGCCGGGCAGCATCGGCGCCGCGGTACTCGTGCAGCATCTCGCGCACGTGGTCACGCTGCGCCTTGGTCAGGCCGGTCTTCGCCGTCAGTTCGGCGTCGCGCTGGCGTGCGCGCTCCTTGGCCGCCTCGATGTCGAAGCCGCCCGTGCGGTCGTTCTCTTCGATGTGCGCGATTTCTTCGGCGCGATAGACCACGACCCGGCCCGCCGCTTCCAACTGGAAGACACCCGGCTGCACTTCGCGCAGGTCGCCATGCACCTGCACGCCATTCTTCAAGGTGATGGTATCGGCTGTCG
>CAYMLC010000375.1:0-3856 GCA_964390765.1 uncultured Nitrospirales bacterium | reverse complement strand
GGCCACCCACGCGCACGAGGGACACATCACCACCGGCGCAAAGCCGCGGCGGTTGAGCAGCAAGATGACCTGTTCCTTCGCTTCCAGCCGCGCGTGCACCGCTTCTTCGAGTTGCTGGGAGAGGATGATCTCGCCGCCCTGCTCGCGCGTCTCACGGCGCATGTCGATCAGCTTCACCTCGGGCAGGGCGCCCGCCGTCGCACGCGTGCGCAGGCTCAGCCGCACCGATTTCTCGCGCACACTGTTGTGAAACGATTCGAGCGAGGGCGTGGCGCTGCCCAGCACGCAGACCGCGTCGTTCAGTTGGGCGCGCATGATGGCCACATCGCGCGCGTGATAGCGCGGCGTTTCGCCCTGCTTGTAGCTGCCGTCGTGCTCCTCGTCGACCAGCACCAGCCCCAGCCGCGGCAACGGCGCAAACACCGCAGAGCGCGCGCCGACCACGATGTTCACCTCGCCACGTTGCGCGCGCCGCCATTCGTCGTAGCGCTCGCCCCCGCTCAGCCCGCTGTGCAACACCGCGATGTCGGCCTTGAACCGGGCGAAGAGACGGCCCACCGTCTGCGGGGTGAGCGAGATTTCCGGCACCAGCAGAATCGCCTGCCGCCCCTGCGCCAGCGCCGCCTCGATCGCCTGCAAGTACACCTCCGTCTTGCCCGAGCCCGTGATGCCGTGCAGCAGGAACGTCTGAAAGCGCCGCGCCGCCAGCGCGCCACGCACCGCCTCCAAGGCGGCCTGTTGCTCGTCATTCAGGGCATGCTTCTCGCCGCCACCGTAGTGCCCATTCGTCTCGGGCCGGCGGTACGTCTCGCGCGTGACCAGCGCGATCAGCCCCTTGTCCGCCAGCGCGCGCAGCATCGCCAGGGTGTCGTTGTGCCGCTCGATCAAGTCGGCCGCCGCCTGCTCCGCCTCGCCATACAACAGGTCGAGATAGAGCGCCGCCTGCTTCGGCGCGCGCCGCTGCAGCGCCTCGATACCTGCCGCGTCGGTTGTGACTGCTTCATTGAGCCGGGCGAAAGTCTCCGTGCGCACGCCCACGCGCCCGCGCTGCATCACCGGCGTGGCCGTCAGCGCACCCCGCCGCACCAGCGCCGTCAAGGTGCCGCGCAGCTTGGTCTTCTCCGGACCTTCGAGTGCAAGCGCCGCCGCCAACTGCTTTTCGGTCTGTGCGCCCGCGCGGTGCAGCGCCGCCAAGAGGTGCCGCTGCCGTTCGCTATAGCGCCCGCCTTCGAGGGCGCCGGCCGCCAGCGCATAGCGCAGTGCCGAACCAATGCGCACGCCCGGTGGCACCGCACACTGCAGGGCCTCGCCCCAACTCGCACAGTAGTAGTCGGCCAGCCACCGGCACAGCCGCAGCATCTCCCCCGTGAACAGCGGGCCGTCGTCGGGCAAATCGATGATGGCACGCAGGTTCTCGACCGCAGTGGTCGCGGGCAGGCCCACCACATAGCCCGTCTCGATGCGGTCGCGCACCGGCACCAGGGCGCGCATGCCCGGCTGCACACGCGCGGCCAGCGCGGGCGGCACCGAGTAGGTGAAGGGGTGGTCCACCGGCACGGGCAGCACCACGTCGGCATAGCGCGGCTGGGTGGCTTCGGCAGGCATGCCGGCAGTATAGCGCCGGGGCGGCGGAACACGCAGCCGTGCAGCGGATGCGGCCGCTGTCGCGCAGCCCGGCATGGACTGCGCAGGCGCCCCCTGCTACACTTCACAAACTATACAAGAGGCACGACTTAGCGAGGCAGCAACGCGTGAACGAGACGGTCTACGAAGCGGATGTAGTGATTGCAGGTGGCGGGCTGGCCGGCATGGTAACGGCCTATGAACTGCTCGACCAGGGTCAGCGCGTGCTGATACTCGAGAAGGACGTGGCCGAGAAATTCGGCGGCCTCGCCAAGGAATCGTTCGGCGGCATCATGATGGTCGATACCCCGCACCAGCGCCGCCTCGGCATCAAGGACACGCCCGACCTCGCCTATGCCGACTGGGAGCGCTGCGCACAGTTTCGCGACGAGGCCACGCTGCCCCGGCAGTGGGCCAAGCTCTATTGCGATGCCTCACTCGAATACATCTACCACTTTCTGGATGAGAAGAAGATTGGTTTCTTGCCGGTCGTGAACTGGCCGGAGCGCGGCCACACCGAGACCTTCAACACGGTGCCGCGCTGGCACATCACCTGGGGCACGGGCTACGAGATTGCCGTGAAGATGCAGGCCGCCCTCGAAGCGCACCCGCACCGCGACAAATTGCAGGTGCTGTTCGAGCACGAGGTGAACGGCTTCGAGCGCAGCAACGGCCGGGTAGACGCGGTACTCGGCAAGAAGATGCAGGACGGCAGCCCCTTCCGCGCGCAGGGCGGCGCCATCGTCATTGCGTCGGGCGGCATCTGCGGCGGCGACCTTTCGAAGTTGCGCGCGAACTGGTTCAAGGGTTGGGGCGATGCGCCCGACTGCATCCTGAATGGCGCCCACCAATACGGCAACGGCCTCTTGCACGACCGCGCGCACGAGCAGCTGCACGCCAACCTGACCAACCTCGACCTGCAGTGGAACTACGCCGCCGGTGTACACCACCCCGCGCAACGCAAGCCGAACGACGGTCTGTCGCTGGTGCCGCCCAGAAGCGCGCTGTGGGTCAATGCCCTGGGCGAACGCATCCGCAATCCGCAGCCCATTGTGCCCTACACCGACACCCGCCATCTCGTCGCCTCGATTGTGCAGCAGCCCGGCCAATACTCCTGGCAGGTCATGAACTGGAAGATTGCCGCGAAAGAACTGGCCGTCTCCGGCAGCGACTACATGACCGCGTTTCGCGAGAAGAGCAAGCTGAAGCTGGTGAAGGGGGTCCTGTTCGGCAACCACGAACTCATTCGCCGGCTGTGCGACGAGTGCCCGGAAGACTTCGTGACCGCCGACAACCTGCCCGACCTGGTCGCCAAGATGAACGAGCGCAATCTCTATGGCCTGCAGACCGACCTCAAGACGCTCGAAGCGGAGGTCGATTATTACGACGGGCAAATCGACCAGGGGCAGAGCTACTTCAACGATGAGCAACTGCGCTGGCTCTTGAACTTCCGCACCTACCGCGGCGACCGCATCCGCCTGTGCAAGTTCCAGAAGATTCGCGACCCCAAGGCCATGCCGCTGGTCGCCATCCGCGAATTCATCCTCAGCCGCAAGAGCCTCGGCGGCCTGCAGACCGACCTCGACAGCCGCGTGCTCGACACCAACGGCCAGCCCATCCCCGGCATCTATGCCGTGGGTGAAGCCGCCGGATTCGGGGGCGGCGGCATCCATGGCGTCGGCTCGCTCGAAGGCACCTTCCTCGGCGGCTGCGTACTCACCGGCCGCCGCGCGGGCCAGGCCATCGCCAGGGGTTAGGACGAAGCCGGCCGCGGGCTGCAGATCGCAGACGGAGCCCGGGGCGCGCCGTTCATCCCGCGCCACGTCGATGCTCCCTGACTTACCTCTCCTGAAGATAAGGCCAGAGGCTCGGCAAATAAGCAATGAAAAGCGCCCTTCTCTTCAACAAGAAGGGCGCTTCGTCGTTCGCGGTTGGTCTGGGCTTAGCTGTACTTCGCTTCCGGGTGGTACAGGCAGAAGGCACCGGTGGTGCCCGTCGGGTAGAACTCGCTGGCGTCGGTCAGTTGCACGCCCATCAGCTCGTTCGCGCCCAGCAGGTGGAACAGGTCTTCGTTGAAGCGGATGTCGCGCATACCCGGGTAGCCGGGCGACCAGCGCTGGCCCTGTCCTTTCTCGAGCCCCAGCATGTCGCGCTGCAGGTTGTGGCAGAACTCGGCCAGGTCCTCGGCGATGCGGTCGCTCAACCCCTGCAGGTAGAGTGTCGATTCGCTGTC
>CAYMLC010000374.1:0-3862 GCA_964390765.1 uncultured Nitrospirales bacterium | reverse complement strand
ATTTCCGAAGAGGTGGAGCTCGTACGGGAGAGCATCGAGGAGGCGGTGCGCACCCAGGCCGAGCTCGACCACCTCCGCGACCCCTTCTGGCAGGTGGACTCTCGGAACCTGATCCGCACGTCGAGCCAGACCATGCGCGCATAGCGCAGCGCCTGAAAGGAATGCGTGGTCGCGACCTCGTACATATGCTCGAGCGCGTTGTCGCGAAACCACGCCACCCGTGCCTGGTTGCTGTTCAGGTCAGCCAGGAAGAATGCCAGATACTCGCCGTCGGGGCTGTAGGCCACATCTTGGGGCGCCGCAACCCCCGGTAGCGGCTCGCGCAGGCCGGAGGGCAAGTGGCGCACCGCCACCTCGCCCGCGTGCACTGAAGTGATGCGGGTGCCCTGCGCATTCATCAGGTGCCGCGCAGTGGCCGGGCCGATTGCCGATATGTCCAGCCGCGCCTCGTGCAACTGGTCCATGGCCACTTCGTGTATATCTCCCGCGGTATCGACGAGGCGCAGATAGGGTGCGGCATAGTCGACGGCCCAGGCGGCCACACCCTGCTCCGCCAGCACGTACGGCGGCTCGGCGGCATCCAGATTCCAGACCTTGAGTTCACCTACGCAGCCCGTCTGCAGGTAGCCGCCAGCCGCGTCGAAGCGCAGGAAGTCGACCGGCGCACCGTGCCCCCCCAAGCGGCGGTAAGGCGCGTCTTCGCTGAGGCGCGTCAGGGCGGTGTCGTGGTCCGCGCCGCCACTGGCCAGCACGGTGCCATCGGGCGAAAAGGCGAGTGCGCGCACCTCGTCCCTGTGCACAGCGGGCCAATGACGCACGGCCGACAGCGTATTCACATTCCAGAGCCGCGTCCCCCCCGCGCCATCGTCTGCCGCCAGGTGCTGGCCGGCGGGACCCGTCAGCAGCGCCAGACGCCCGGCGCCCTGCGATTCGGGCAGCGTCGCCACGCCTGTGCGCGGCTCACCCGCCGGGGCCAGCCCCACACGCACCACAGCGTCGCGCTGTGCGTCTACGCAATAGACCGCCGTCTCATCGCGGGCAAAGGCGAGGGTATCCGCCGCGAGCCGTAACGGGTCTGCAGCCAGCTTCCCGGACTGCACCGCATATACTTTCAGCGTGCTATGCTGTGCTGAATCAGCGCTTACCACGGCCAGATACCGGCCCGTGTCGCTGAGCGCCAGGCGCACGACCGTGCCATCGATAGTGCTTTCGAAGACCGGAGGCGGCCAACGGCCCACCCAGAGCGTGTTGTAGCGGCCTTCCGGGTCTTCGTGCCACCCCTTGTCGCGAGGCAACGCATGCACCTGAATCACGCTGTCCGCATGCACAAAGGCCAGATAGTGGTCGTCGCCACTCCAGGCCGTCGCGGTATAGCCGTCCGCCAGCAGCGGGATGAATGGATAGCTGTGCGAGTACGTGTCAAGGTGAACAGCCATCATCCGGTTGTCCGTAACGACGGCGGCGAACTGCTGTCGCGGACTGACTTCTACACGCGCGGGCTCGCCCAGGTCGTAGCGGTGCATGTCGCTGGCGAAACGTGTGGGCAACCGTCGCCAGAGGTCCAGCACTTCGCCGTGCAACGAGCCCTCCGAGGCATCGGCCACGATAACGAGGCCCCGCTCGAATGCGGCACCATAGCCGCGGTTCTGTTGCCACCCCGGCACGCGGTTGGCCTCAAAGTGCGCGGCCGCTTGCCGGCTCTGCTGCTGCAGGAAGCCCCACTCCCAGTTGCGGTGCTCGGCCGGTGCTTCGGCCAGCCGGGTGCGCGCCGCGCGATATTCGCCTTCCTTGATGTGGGACTGCGCCAGCCCGAGCGACGCCGCATAGAGTTCACGCCGCGCCCGCGCCTCGGCTGCTACCGCGCGCTGGCGTTCGGCCTCTTTCTCTTCCGTCGCATCGTTGAAGGCTGCGGCCCGGTCTTCCGCCAGGTCACGCGCCTCGGCCTCGGCCTGCAGCGCCTGCTCTGTGGCAGCCTGCTCGCGCAGAATGCCTTGCACGGCAAAGAGCCCCTGGGTCAGCAGCCCGGCCATAGCAAGCAGGGCGACGGCCAGAATGCCGCGGTTGCGCTTTGCGAAGCGGTGAATGTAATCGCCGTAGCCGTAGTCGTGCGTTTCAACCAGCGCGCCCGATTGAAAGCGTTGCACCTCGGTCGCCAGGTCCTTGGCCGACTGATAGCGCCGCTCGTGGTTGCGCTGCATGGCGCGTCGGCAAATCGCGCACAACTCGCGCGGCGCCTGCGGCTCGCGCGTTTCGATGGGCATCGGCTGGCCCAGGCGCGCGCGGTGCACGGCCTCCTGCACGGTGGCGCCTTCGTAGGGAGGGCGCCCCGTCAGCAGGCAATAGAGCACGGCGCCCAGGGCGAACACATCGGAGCGCTCGTCGAGCCGGCTCACTTCACCGCGGGCCTGCTCGGGCGGCATGTACCCCGGCGTGCCCAGCGCCTCCCCAGCGACGGTGTTGCCCGCGGAGTTCTTCTCATCTTCCTGCCCTTGGTCCAGGGCGTGCAGGGTGCGCGAGAGTTCTTGCGCTTGCGAGTCGGGGTCGCCCCGGCGTTTGGCCAGGCCCCAGTCGATCACGATCGTCTCGCCGTATTCACCCACGATCACATTGCTGGGCTTCAGATCGCGGTGGATCACGCCCAGGCTGTGCGCGTAGGCCACGGCCTGACACAGGTCGACAAAGTTGGGCAGCAGCTTCAGCCGCTCGCCCAGCGTTTCCGCCCCCTCGATCGCCTCCTCCAGCGTCTGGCCGCGCACGTACTTCATCGAGTAGTAGTAGGTGCCATCCGCGCGCTGGCCCACCTCGTGCACCGGCACAATGGACGGGTGCTCCATCTGCCCCGCGATATGGGCCTCTTGCAGAAATCGATTGATGAGGGCCTGCTGGTGCATCTCGCGGCCGGGGCCGTTCGCCCCGCCTTCCTTCACGCGCGAAAGTTCCTTGATCGCCACCACGCGGCGCAGCGTGCGGTCGTAGGCGGTCAGCACGCGCCCCATGCCGCCGCGCGCAAACTCGCGCTCGAAACTGTAGCGTCCCGGCATTTCGGGCAAGACGACGCCCACGTCGGTAAAGCTGGTCTCTTCGACGTTTGCCCACTTCGTGGTCTGGACCGAGCCCGGACCATCGGGCGCGAAGGTAGGGGCAATCTGGGGCGCGTGCGTGGCGCCGGATTCGTAGCGCCAATGCTCGACCGCCTCGACCAGACGCGCGGCCAGCACCTCGGCGCGGTCGGAAGGCACGTCGCCCCGTTCGACCAGAGCCGCCACAAATTGATCGGCGTTCGGCTCGGCCGTTTGCAGGACCGGCCACAGCCGTTCGAGCGGCACCTCGAGGATTTCGGCCGCGGCGCGCGCCAAGAGGCGCGAATGGAGTTCAGGCGTCAACATATCGACCTCAGCCCCCTGGGTCAGATGTGGTTGCGCGTTAAGACTCAGCGCCGCATCCGCCAAGTCAATTTCTGCCTACAGCATACTGGTTGCACGTGTGATTGGCAAGCACCGGCTTACACCGGCGCGCACACGCCTTGACTGTCCGTCGGGCCCCTTGCTAGCCTTTAAGCTTGGCCGCAGCGTGGCGCTGCACCGTGTGTGCAAGCTGGCGTAGCTCAGTTGGTAGAGCAACTGACTTGTAATCAGTAGGTCGCCAGTTCGAGTCTGGCCGCCAGCTCCATCCGCTACGCAGGCGGCACGCAACACGCTTTTCCGGTGGGTTGTCCGAGTGGCTAAAGGAGACGGGCTGTAAACCCGTTGGCGCAAGCCTACGTTGGTTCGAATCCAACACCCACCACCATTTTTTCTTGCCGCTCTCCGCGAGCGGGACGCGAGCGGGAGTAGCTCAGTTGGTAGAGCATCAGCCTTCCAAG
>CAYMLC010000373.1:2353-3896 GCA_964390765.1 uncultured Nitrospirales bacterium | reverse complement strand
AGCCCGAAGCCCCCGCGCTGCATACACTCGACGTGAAGCTGCTGCGCGCCGACGGCGCCCATCATCAGCGCACGCTGCGCTTCGGCCTGCGCGAGTTCACGGTGAAAGACCAGCGCTTCTTCCTCAACAGCCGCCCCTGCTTCATCAAGGGTGTACACGCCTGCGCAGCGTATCCGCCGGGAGAAGATGAAGCCGCGCGCGATGCACTGGTCCACGCCGAGTTGAAGGCCGCGCGCGCCGCCGGCTGCAACACCCTGCTCTACGAAGGCGGCGTGCTGCCGCCCGGGCTGCTCGACCACGCCGATACACTGGGTCTCATGGTCTTTGCCGGCCTGCCGCCGGACCTCGCGCCCGCCCAATGCGATGCGCTGGTCGACGCCACCGCGCACCATCCCGCGCTGGTGGCGTGGTTGATCAGCGAAGGCCCCCAGGCCGACGCGTTGGCCACGGCACTGCACAACGCCGATCCCAGCCGCCTGATTCTCGTGGGCTTTCACGGCCACGCCCCGCGCTACCTGCGGCCCTACCACGATGGATACGAGACGGCCGACGCGCCCGCCGGACTCCTGCGCGCGCCCCTCGGCGACGCCGGCAGCCATTATCTGCGCAACGTGGGGCACGCCGAACGCCTGACCTTCTGCTACCGCTTCGGCTATGGCGGGGCCGAAGCCCTGCCGCCGGGCCCCCCGCGCGAGGCGCTCGCGGCCGGTCTTGCCGCGCACGCACTGGTCAATACCTTCAGCGAAGCCACCGCACTGCTGGGCGCGCTGCGCGACCTGCAACGCGATGCCGCCCGCCACCAGGCCGATGCCCTGCGCGCCAATCCACGCCTCGCGGGCTATGCCTACCACGCGCTGGCCGACCACGATGGCGCGCCCGGCGGCGGCCTGCTCGATCGCGCGCGCCAGCCCAAGCCCGTGCACAAGCTGTTGCACGCCGTGCAGGCGCCCGTGCGCCCGCTCATCCAGGCGGTGCGCACCAACCTCGTGCCGCGCGAAGAAATCCCGGTTACCGTGGTCCTGGCCAACGAGCCGCGCCTCGAGGGCCGTGCCGATGTGACGCTCCACGTGCTCGGCCCCACACGCCAAGTACTTTGGAAAAAGCGGCGCACGGTAAAGCTGCCCCGCCACACCCACGAATTGTGGCAGGGCACCGTGGCGGCGTCGGGCGCGCCCGGCACCCACCGCCTGCTGGTGCGCCTCACCCAGGGCGAGAAACTACTGGGCCAGGCCACCCTCGACCTGCACGTCTTCAATCCCGCCACACGCGCCGCCCACGGCATCCACGTAATCGACCCGGAACACCGCTGGCGCGGACCCTGCACCGCCTTCGCCGAGCTGGGCGGCCGCGGCGCGCCCGTACACGTGGTGCCGCCGCTCGCCAACACCATTCGCGCCTATCCAATCGGGCCCCTCACCGAGGCGCTCGACCACGCCAACGGCGGCGGGGTGACCGTGTTCTTCAGCCCCCCGAACGACTGGAACGAATTGGCCGCCTATCTGCCCGAGACACGGCGCTGGACCATGACCGAGCGGGTCCGGTG
>CAYMLC010000373.1:1682-2343 GCA_964390765.1 uncultured Nitrospirales bacterium | reverse complement strand
TGCCCGAGACCCCGCACGCCACCGCGCGCCCCGCACTCGGCGGCGCATTGCCCGTGGGCCACTATGCGCGCCTCCACCCGGTGTTCGACGCGCTGCCCGCGCGTGCGCTCATGCGCCAGCCCTACGCGAACCTGGTGCCCGCCGCCACCTTCGATGAGCGCGGCGAAGATGAATCGTGCGGCAGCTTCGACCTGGCCCGCCGGCTCGAGGGGGCCTAGCCCTGGGGCAACAATGTGCTGGTGCGCCGCTATGGCGAAGGCCGCCTCGTCTTCACGCACCTGCGCGTGCTCGAGCAACTCGACGCCGACCCCGTGGCGCAGCACCTGTTTGTGAATCTGGTCAATCACTTTGCGCGCCGCAGCGTGCCCTCGGGCACCCCGCGCCAGGCCGTGCCCCAGCGCGCACTCGACTGGCTGCGCGCGGCCCAACGCGACGAGACCCGCCGCTGGATGGTGCTGGGCGAATTCCCGCACGCAGGTTCACAGGCCCTTGAAAAGGCGCTGCCGCCCGAAGACCCCATCGACCTGCAGCAGGCCTACCCCGGCTGGTATCGCCTGGCCCAATGGCGGCCCTGGTACGCCTGCACGGCCGACGACTGGCGCATCGATCTACAGGCCGCCTTCGCGCCCATCCGGCTGACGCACCCCCGCAACGACCACGC
>CAYMLC010000373.1:1236-1672 GCA_964390765.1 uncultured Nitrospirales bacterium | reverse complement strand
GTCGGTTACGCCTATGCCGAGTTCACCAGCGACCGCCGCGCCGATGTGACCTTTGAGCTCGCGCTCGACAACCCCAGCCGGCTGTGGCTCAACGGCACCGAGATCTACCACGGCCCGGCCTCGGGTCAAGAGTTGTGCCACGGGCTGGTGCGCCAGGGGCGCAACCACCTGCTCATCAAGTGCGCGAAAGAACCCGGCCCCTTCGGCTTCCGCCTCGTGCCCATTCTCGAGGGCAAGGCCCCGCCACAAATCGCGTGGTGGCGCGGCGGTTAGCGCACCGGGCAATGGCCGCTGGGTTGACGCCCCGAGCCGGGAGGACGCCAACACCCGTAAGCATTTTGGTAAGCCGTCCCGCCCCCTCCAGATTCGGCCTATCCCGAAATACAAAGGGCCGCCAATCGGCGGCCCTGTGCTGCCCCCCCGTCGTGGGCATATG
>CAYMLC010000373.1:0-1226 GCA_964390765.1 uncultured Nitrospirales bacterium | reverse complement strand
GGAACTCCTCCCCGGAATTTCCGTAAACCTTAGGCTCGCATCTCCTGCCACGGGCCCGTGATGGCCAGCGTGTAGCCGTTGTGCTGGATGTTCACGAACAAGGTGCTGCCATCGGGCGAGAAGGTGGCGCCGGCAAACTCCGAGTTCTGCTCGGTCGCGCGGCGCGCAAACTTGTAAATCTTGCCCTCCGGCGTCACGCCCACCAGGAACTGTTCGCCGCCGCCATCTTCGCAGATGATGAGATCGCCCCAAGGCGTGACCGTCAGGTTGTCGGCGTTGTCGATGAGGCCCGGGTCGTTCGGCTCGACAAACAGGGTCAACTGGCCCGGCTGCTCGCGCTCGCCCGCCTGCCCCTCGACCGGACTCGGCACGTATTTCCAGATCTGGCCCGACTTGGCCGGACCGCCGTTCGTGCACGCAAAGTATACGGCGTCGTTGCCGTACCACATGCCTTCGCCGCGCGCGAAGCGGGCCGCGCCCGCCGTGTAGCCGCGGAAGCGCAGGTCGTCGTCCGGCGCGTCGATGCCTTCGAGGTCGATCCACCGCACCGCCATCGGCGCGCCCGTCTGCACGTTTCCGCGCTCCGCCCAGTTGCGCGTGTCCAGCGACTCGCGGTCCACCACAACCAGCGCCTGCAGCCGGCCACCCTCGTGCAGCTTACCCGGGGTATTCGGGATGAAGCGGTAGATGAGGCCGTCGTGCCGATCTTCCGTCTGATACACAATGCCCGAAGCCGGGTCCACGGCAATCGCCTCGTGGTTGAAGCGGCCCATGTCCTTCAGTGGAATCGGGTCGGCCAGACCAATCTCGGCGCGGGCCGGCACTTCAAAGTTCCAGCCGTGGTCGTGCTCGTAGCCGTCGTCCTCGGCGCGCTGCATCGTCTCTTCGCACGTCACCCAAGAGCCCCACGGCGTCGGGCCGCCCGCGCAATTGCGAATCGTGCCGATCAGGCTCAGATACTCCAGCTCCACCTCACCCGTCTGCGTGTTGAATACCAGCGTCGTTGTGCCGCCCTCGCCCGGCTTCGTACCCCGGCCATAATCGTAGAAGCGGTCGGCGGGCACCTTGTCCAGCAACTCGTGCTCCTGGCCAAAGGCGCTGCCATTCTCAATGCCGCTGTTCTCGTGGTTGCGCACCAGAATCGTGCGGCCATTGGGCCCCTCGAAGGTGGCCATGCCATCGGCCAGGCCCGGCACGAAAAGCCCATCGCTCATCGTGTCGCCCTT
>CAYMLC010000372.1:1041-3907 GCA_964390765.1 uncultured Nitrospirales bacterium | reverse complement strand
AGCCCGGCTGATAGAAAAGGAGCAGCGCACAAAAGTTCGGTATGCTGGCTACGCGCGCCAGCGTGATGCGGTTGGCGAGTGTCATTGCGTTGGATGCCCGACCGTATTCTAGCGCAGCCGGGCCACGCCACGCGCGGCGGCGTGGCGCCTAGTTGGCCGGCTCCTGCGTGCGCAAATGGCGGCGAATCTGGGCGACCAGTTCGGCCGGCAGGAAGGGCTTGGTCAAGACCGTGGCCGCACCCACGCGCAGGCTCTGCGCGCGTGCGTCGGGCGTGTGCGCCGAGGTCAGGCACACCACCGGCACATGCTGGGTCTCGGGGTTGCCCTTGATCTGCTCGCACACTTCATAGCCGCTCATCATCGGCATCATCAGATCGAGCAGTACCAGATCCGGCTTGCTGCTCAGCACCAGGTCGACCGCGCCAATGCCGTCGTATGCCGTCACCACGTCGAAGCCTTCGGCCTTCAGCGTGCGCTCGATCAGCATCACGACATCCGGCTCGTCATCTACTACCAATATCGTTGGGTTAGCCACGGCGTCTTCCTGTATAGCGGTCGCCCACAATCACATCGAGCGTATGCATGCGCGCGCGCGTCGTGGGCCGCTGTTGCGTGCGGCGCACGGGCTGCGGCCGCGCCTCGCGATTCGGTCGTTTTTCCGGCGGCAGCACCACCAGCCCGTGGTCGTGCAGGCCATCCTCGAGGTGCGACAGCCGCACCACGCGCACGCGGATGGGCACACTCAGCGGGGTCTGAAATTCTTCGTCGCGCATCATCTGCACGACCACATCTTCGCCATGGGCCAGCGCATCGACCAGCCGCAGGCGCATGCCGTGCGGATTGAGGTCGAGCAACACCCCGTACATCAGGTCTTCCGCGGCGTCGGGCCGCCACACCAGCGCGGGGCGATAGACGGCGGTGCGCGGCGCACGCCGCCGCCCGCGACGCAGCGAGCGCGCATCGGGCGAGAGCACCATCCCGCCATCGTCGTCTTCGCGTGCGGGGGTGAAAGCGCGGCGTATGGCCATGTGGAAAGGGTAGCCCAGGGCCGCCCGCCGAGACAACCGTGGTCTCATGACACATCGAAAAAAACGGTTATGCAGCGGGCGGTTCGGCTGGAAATTTTGCGGGCGCGAAAGCGTTTAGGGTTTAGGGCCTGTGGACGCAACGAGGCACCGGGTGCGCCCACGGTATTCCCATTTCGCTGGCCAGCAACCAAATTGATCGAGGAGGAGATTCTCATGGCATTCCAACTGCCGCCCTTGCCGTATGGCTTCGACGCGCTCGAGCCGCACATCGACGCCAAGACGATGGAGGTGCACCACGGCAAGCACCACAACACCTATGTAACGAAACTGAACGGCGCACTCGAGGGCTTGTCCGAATTCGAGGGCAAGAGCATCGAAGACATTCTGCGCAACATCGGCAGCGTGCCTGAAGACAAGCGCCAGGCGGTGATCAACAATGGCGGCGGCCACGCCAACCACAGCCTGTTCTGGCAGACCATGGCGCCCAATGCCGGCGGCGCGCCGGAAGGGCCGCTGGGCGAGGCCATCAACAGCACCTTCGGCGGCTTCGACGCCTTCAAGGAAACCTTTGCGGGCAATGCCGCGGGCCGCTTTGGCTCGGGCTGGTCGTGGCTGGTGGTCGACGGCACGGGCGCACTGAAGGCCTACAGCACGGCCAACCAGGATTCGCCGTTGATGCAGGGCGATACGCCGCTGCTGGGTGTGGACGTGTGGGAGCACGCCTACTACCTGAAGTACCAGAACCGCCGCCCCGACTACGTGACCGCCTGGTGGAACGTGGTGAATTGGGCGAAGGTCGGCGAGTTGTACGCGGCGGCCAAGGGCTAAGCGTCGCGCCGACATACCGCACGCATTCATTGCGCCGGTGGCTTCGTGCTGCCGGCGTTTTCTTTTTCAGGGGTACCCGGCGCGTGGCGCAGGGTGCAGGCGCTGTGTGGCCCCGGCTCGCCCTGCGGCCAGCACGCACAGGCTGCCAGCGAACCGCTACACGCCCGTCCCCGTCTGCTACAATCCCGCGCCATGCCGGGTGATTGGCTCAAACTGAGCGAGGTCGGCCCGCGCCAACTCACGCCGATGCTGCGCCAGTATGTGGACGCGAAGGCGGAGGCGGGCGATTCGCTCCTCTTCTTCCGTATGGGCGACTTCTACGAGCTGTTCTTCGAGGACGCCGTGGAAGCGGCGTCGCTCATCGGTCTGACGCTGACCTCGCGCGACAGTGCGGACAAGCAGCGGCGCATTCCGATGGCCGGGGTGCCGGTGCGCTCGGTCGATGGCTACCTCGCGAAGATCATTCAGGCGGGCCGCACGGTCACCATCTGCGACCAGATGGAGGACCCGAAGTTTGCCAAGGGCATCGTAAAGCGCGCGGTCACGCGCACCATTACGCCCGGCACCGTGCTCGAGCCCGACCTGCTCGACGCGGCCGCCAACAACTACCTGGGCGCGCTGTGCATCGAGAACGGTCGTGCCGGCATGGCCTGGCTCGATGTGTCGACCGGCGCCTTTCTGGTGGCCGACATCAGCGCACACACCGCACGCGTGGTGCAGGATGAACTGGCGCGCATGCAGCCCGCGGAACTCCTGGTGGCCGATTCGCAAGAGGACGACTGGGCGCCGCTGCGCGAGGCGCATCCGCAGCTGCCCTTCACCGCGCGCGATTCCGGCGCCTTCGACGCGCGCTGGGCCGAGGATCGGCTGCTGAACCATTTCGGTCTGGCCACCCTGAAGGGCCTCGACCTGGGCGAGCGTGGCCCGGCCGTGGCGGCGGCAGGTGCGGCGCTGGATTATGTGGCGCATACGCAGCGCGACAGCATGCCGCATGTGCAACTGCCGCGCCG
>CAYMLC010000372.1:0-1031 GCA_964390765.1 uncultured Nitrospirales bacterium | reverse complement strand
GGTGCTCGATGCGCACACGCAGCGCAACCTCGAACAGGTCGCCTCGCTCGCCGGCGGACAGAAGCGCGGCACGCTGCTGGGCGTGCTCGACCGCACCGCCACGCCGATGGGCGGGCGCCTGCTACGGCAGTGGATCGTGCAGCCGCTGGTCGATCCGGAGGCCATCAACGCGCGGCTCAACGCGGTCGAGGAACTGACGCAGCGCATGGAGACGCGCCTCGAGCTGCGCGAGCTGTTGAAGCAGGTGCGCGACCTCGAGCGGTTGCTCGGCCGAATGACCGCACAGGCCGCCAACGCGCGCGAAGCGGTGGCCCTGGGCCGTTCGCTGGCGCAATTGCCCGCGCTGCGCGGCCAACTGGCGGGCTGCCAGACAGCGCTGCTGCAGCAACTCTACGCGCAGTGCGACCCGCTGGAAGACCTGGCCGCGTGGTTGGGCGAGGCACTGGTCGACGAGCCGCCGGCCACCCTGACCGAAGCCGGCCTCTTTCGCGAGGGGCACAATGAAGAGCTGGACCGGCTGCGCGCGCTGGTGCGCGGCGGGCGCGACTGGATCGCCACGTTGCAGCGCGAAGAGAGCGCGCGCACGGGCATTCCGAATCTGAAGGTGGGCTACAACAAGGTCTTCGGCTATTACCTCGAGGTGACGAAGGCGCACCGCGACAAGGTGCCCGACGACTATGAGCGCAAGCAGACGCTGGTGAATGCGGAGCGCTACATCACGCCGGGGCTGAAGGAACGCGAAGACGAAATTCTGCACGCGGAAGAACGGCTGCAGCGTCTCGAGTACGAGCACTTCGTGGCGCTGCGCCAGCGTGTGGCGGGCGAGGCGCCGCGCATTCAGCAGAGTGCGGGCGCGGTGGCGGTGGTCGATGTGCTGCTGAGCCTGGCCGAGGGGGCCGTGGCGCAAAACTATTGCAAGCCAACGCTCGAGGCGGACACGGAAATCCGCATCCGCGATGGCCGCCATCCCGTGGTCGAGGACCTGATGCCGCGCGATGATTTCGTGCCCAATGACACCACGCTCGAGCCCG
>CAYMLC010000371.1:0-3914 GCA_964390765.1 uncultured Nitrospirales bacterium | reverse complement strand
ACGCGTCGCGCAGTGCATGGCTGGGCGATGCGCCGCCCGCAGCGCAACAGGCGGCGGCCGCTGCCGAATTGCTGCGGCAGATGGACGCCGACCTGAAGACGACCGGGCTCAAGCAGGTGCAGGGGCTGGTGTGGCGCGCGGGATACGCCTCGGGTGAATTGCAGGCCCACGTCTATCCCGATGTGCCGCCCGCGCTCGAAGCCTGGCGTGCCGCCGGCGTCGATGTGCGCATCTACTCGAGTGGCAGCGTGGCCGCGCAAGAACTGTTCTTCGGCCACACGACGGCGGGTGATCTGCTGCCGCTGCTCAACGGCCACTACGACACCACCACGGGCCCGAAGCGCGAAGCGCACAGCTACGAGCGTATTGCCGCTGACTTCGCCGTGCCGCCCGAATCGCTCTTGTTCCTGAGCGACGTGGTGGCCGAACTCGACGCGGCCCGCGCGGCCGGCTGGCAGACGGGGCTGCTGCTGCGGCCGGGCAATGCGCCGGTGCCGGCGGGCCATACGCACGCGGCGTACAGCAGCTTCGCCGAACTGCCGGGGATGGGTGCAACGGCCTGAACTAGCATTTACGGCAGCGGTGCCGTAGGCTTCGTGGCGCTTGGCAGCGGGCGCCGCGCGCAACGCGCCGCGCCCCAGTTTTTCGAGTGGAGGAGGTGCGCAATGAGCGAACCCACCCCTGGCGGCGCTGTATGGACACGCCGCGCCTTTCTTATTGCGTGTGGCACGGCCGTAGGCGCTACCGCCAATCTGGCCGCCCGGCCGAACACGGCACGTGTGGTGCCCGGCCGCGTCTCGCCCAACGAACGCCTCAACATCGCATGTATCGGTTGTGGCGGTATGGGCGAAGAAGACATCGGCGAGTATCTGGACGAGAACATCGTGGCGCTGTGCGATGTGGATCCGGCCCGCGCGCAGAAGGCTTACCGCTATCTCGTGGATGTGCCCAAGTTCACCGACTGGCGCCGCATGCTCGATGAAGCCGGCGCGATCGAGGCCGTGTCCATCGCCACGCCCGACCATACGCATGCGGTGGCGGCCTATGCCGCGATGCAGCGCGGCAAGCATGTGTATGTGCAGAAGCCGATGACGCAGACCATCGCCGAGGCGCAGCTGCTGACGGACTATGCGGCCGAGACCGGGCTGGTGACGCAGATGGGCAACCAGGGGCATTCGCTGGACGATACGCGCGAACTGTGCGAGATGGTGTGGAGCGGGGCCATCGGCGAGGTGACGGAAGTTCACGCGTGGACCTATCGCCCGGCCGGCCGCTGGCCCCAGGGGATTGCCGCCCGGCCCGCGCCGACGCCGGCCCCCGAGACCCTCGACTGGGACCTGTGGTTGAGTGTGGCGGCACCGCGCCCGTACAGCGAGGCCTACGCCCCGCGCAATTGGCGCGGCTGGTACGACTTCGGTGCCGGGGCCCTGGGCGATATGGCGTGTCACGTGCTCGACGGCGCATGGTGGGCGCTGCGGCTGGACGCGGCCCCCCGCTACTCCGTGGAAATTGTGGATGCCACGGACCGCAACGCCTATTCGTTTCCCACGTCGCAGGTCCTGCGCTACCGCTTTCCCGCACGCGCCGGCATGGGGCCGGTCGACGTCTACTGGTATGACGGTGCGAACCTGCCGCCCTGGCCGCAAGGTCTGCCGCGCACGGAGGAGCTGGGCGATGGCGGCGAACTGGGTGCCAACGACGGGGCCTACTTCGTCGGGTCCGAGGGGCTGTTGACGCATGGCACCTACGGCAACCGCCCGCATCTGCTGCCGGTCTCGCGCATGGAGGGCTACACGAAACCCGAACCCAGCCTGCCGCGCGTGCACCGCCAGAACCACTACAAGAATTGGGTGGCGGCGTGTAAGGGCGCCGAAGAAGCCAGCAGTCCCTTCAGCTATGCCGGGCCCTTTACCGTGATGGTCCTGCTGGGTGCCGCGGCGATGCGCGCCGGCACGCCGCTGACCTGGAACGCTGAACGCCAGCAAATCGAAGGAGATGCGGCGCTGCAGGTGCTGGCGTCGCGTACCTACCGCGAGGGTTGGGCCCTACCTGTCTAGCGCATCTTCCGGCGTCGCCGCCGTGGTATCGCGCGGTGTGGCGGGTGAAGGCTCGTGTCCAATGGCCTGCAGCTTGTCGGCCACGCGCTGGATGCGCCATGCGGCTTCGGTCAACGCATCCAGATGTTCCTGGTGCTCGGGGTTATCCTTTACACGCAGCGCCTCGGCTTCGCGCACGACGGTATCGAGCGCCTCCTGCAAATCGTGGCTGGCCATGTAGGCGGCCGCGTTCAGGTCACGCGTGCGCGCCTCGAGGTCCGCATTCGTCTCTTCGAGCAGGCGCGCGTGCGTGCCCAGCATGTCTTCCATGTGCTTGCGCTCGGTGATGTCGTGAATCACCACCTGTATCTGCTCCTGACCCGTTTCCGCGTCGTGCACCAGATAGGCATCCTGCACCACGCACTTCTCGTTGCCCGCCTTGGTGAGGAACGTCCACTCGAGGCCGCGCACCTGGCCATGCTTGCGAATCGCACTGCGCAGTTGCCCAACGGTCTCGTAGTGTACGAGATGCTCGATCGGCACCCCTTCCGTCATGCTGGGCTGCGGATACTGTTCTTGCAGGTCGAAGATGCGCAGCGTGGTCGCATCCATTCGGCCCACGCGCCCGTCAAAGCCAAAGGTCCACCAGCCGATTCGCGCAAAGTCCATGGCTTCGCGGCGGATACGATCGACGAGCGCGCGTTCATCGTGGATTGGTTCGGCCATGGTACATCCGCTTGGTTGGGCTCCCAAATAGAAGAATACAATATAGCGCGCCCGTATGAGAAGCGTATTAGGCGCAAGCCAAGAATGGTGCGGTAAGTTATTGGCGGGCGGTTTTCCGCGCTTGCACAGTGGGATTTCACACGCCGCTGCCGCTACACTTAGCGATAGAAGGGGGTCGACGTGGCGAAGATTCTCGTCGTTGACGACAACAAAAAACGGACGGCCTATATCGCCGAGCAATTGCGCGCGGCGGGTCATGCCGCTACGGTGCTGCACAACGGGCGCAAGGCGCTCGAGTTGCTCGGGCACGAGCCCTTCGACCTGGTGCTGCTCGATGTGATGCTGCCGGGCATGTCCGGGTTCGAGGTGTGCCGCCGCATTCGCACGGACGCCAGTCTGTTCACCACGCCGGTGATGTTCATGTCCGCGATGAGCGGCGACGAAGAGATTCAGCATGGCTTTGCGCAGGGGGCGGAAGACTATATTCCGAAGCCGTTTCGGCTGGACAACCTGCTGCAACGGCTAGAGAGTGTGCTCGAGTCGCACGCCGACCACCGGATGCTGGACGAGGCCACGACGCTGCCGGGGCCCAAGCGCATCAAGCTGGCCATCCAGCGGACGATAACGCTGAAGCAGCCCTTTGCGATGGCGTATGCGGAATTGGAGGGGTTGCGCGCGTTCCTGCGGGCGACGCACAACGAAGCGCGCGCCAAGGCGCTGCGCCATTTCGCGCGTGGACTCAAGATGGTGGGCGAAGAATTGACGGAACCCCCCTTCGAGGTGGGGCATCTGGGCGGCGGCCACTTTGCGTGCATGCTGCCGCCGGACTCCGCGCAATTCTACTGCGACCAGGTCATGAAGCTGTGGGAAGGGCACCTGCCCAACCTCTATGAATCACTTGGCATACGCGGTGCTCTCTCCAACGGCGACGGCGCGGAACGTGCAGTGCCGGTGGTCATGCCTGTGTTTTGTGTGGCGCAGTGGAATCCGAATGCGCCGGTCAGCATGAACGCGCTGTTCGAGACGCTCTCGCATCTGCGGCAGCAGGCGCTGGCCACGCCGGGCGGTGGGGTATTCCTGGATCGCCGCGGCTAGCAGCCCGTGGCAAAACGCGAACGTGGCCTGCGAACGGCCTCGATGCCGCGACTCGTC